>NZ_JAYRLZ010000298.1:0-4815 GCF_041904975.1 Chitinimonas sp.
GGCGGCGCGAGGCGTCGTCGATGTCCAGCCCGAGGCCGACCAGATTGCGCAGTGCTTCGTCCAGCGTCAGGGTGGAGCCAGCCAGGGTGCCGTCGGGCAGGCGTACCCCGCCCAGGCATTTGGTTACCGTGTGCCGCCCCAGCTTGTAATTGCCATCAGGCATGCCGGCGGCGGCGGTCGAGTCGGTCACGCAATACAGCTTGGGAATGGCGCGCAGCGCTGCCTTGATGGCGCCGGGGTGCACATGCAGCAGGTCGGGAATCAGCTCGGCATATTCGGCATGGGCCAGGGCGGCACCCACCATGCCCGGCTCGCGGTGATGCAGGCCGCTCATGGCATTGAACAGATGGGTGAAGCTCTTGGCGCCGTGCTTCAGTGCTTCGACCGCGTCTTCATAACTGCCTAGGGTGTGGCCCAGCTGCACGCGGATACCGTGCGATACCAGCTCGCCGATCAGGTCCATATGGCCTTGCACTTCCGGCGCCAGCGTCAGCACCTTGATCGGCGCCAGGGTGTTGAAGCCGCTGATCTCGGTCAGCATGCCGTCGCGGGCGAAATTGGGCTGGGCGCCCAGTTTGCCCGGGTTGATGTAGGGGCCTTCCAGATGCACGCCCAGCACGCGCGCGCCGCCAGTGGCGCGCTGCGCCACCGCATCATGCACGCCGCGCAAGGCGTGTTCGATCTCGCGTTTCGGCGCGGTCATGGTGGTAGCCAGCAGGCTGGTGGTGCCGTGCCGGGCATGGGTGCGGGTAATGGTGGCCAGGGCATCGGCGCCTTCCATCACATCGCGGCCGCCGCCGCCATGCACATGCAGGTCGATAAAGCCGGGCAGGATAAGGTCGTCACCATTGCCGGCCGGATCGGCTGCTGCGCCGTCGATGATATGGATCTGTGCATCGAAGCCGAGGCGCCCGTGGCACCAGCCGCTTGAAGTGAGGATATTGCCGTAGAGGGTTGGCATGCTGTTCCTTTTCTTAGCGGCGCTGTGTAGCGGCGGGCATGCAGGGGGCGAATGATCGGCTGGCGGTCATGGCGTGATTCAGTTGGGACTGGGGAGACTAGCGGCGTAGCTCAGCCACAAAGTCGTAGTAATCGTTACGGCAATAGGTGTAGGTCAGCTCGACCGGCAAGCCGGATTCGAGATAACCGATACGGGTGATCATCAGCATGGCGGTGCCGGTAGGCAGGCCGACCAGCTGCGCCATTTCGTCGCTGGCATTCACTGCCTTGAGGTGCTGCAGGGCGCGCACGACCGAGGCGCCGTGGGCATCCATCCAGGCATATAGCGAATCGCCGACCTTGGTGGGCTCGGGCATATAGCGGCTGGGCAGGATGGAAGTCTCGATCGCCATCACCGTGTTGTCGGCCATACGCAGGCGACGCAGGCGCGCCACGCTGGCCGAGGGTGACAGCCCGAGGCGCAACACCTCTTCCTGGCTGGCAATGCCGATATCGCGGCTGAGCCAGCGCGAGGTCGGGGTAAAGCCGCGGCTACGGATTTCTTCCGAAAAGCTGGTGAGGCGGGAGAGCGGCTGTACCAGCCGTGGTGCGATATAGGTGCCGGAACCTTGGCGGCGGACGATCAGGCCCTGCTCGAACAGGATATCCATCGCCTTGCGGGCGGTGACCCGCGAGATATCGAGCACTTCGCACAGTACCCGTTCGCTCGGCAGTGCCTCATCGGCCTGCCACAGGCCGGAATTGATGGCGGAGGTCAGCTTGTTGGCAACTTGCAGATAGAGCGGCGTGCTGCTGTCCGCATCCGGTTTCAATGCCTGCAATGCGTCTTCGCGAGCCTTGTCCATATCAGATGTGTCCCCGAATCAGATGCAGTGCGCCCATCACGGAGTCCCCAAGCGGTGGTTGCGCACGGTTGAGCAGTTCTGCAGGCAGCCAGGGACGCAGGGCATCGGCAAGGCCGCCACACAGGGCGAGAGGCAGGGAGGCTGCGGGGTCGAGCGCGTGCGCGACCTGGGCGATTTCCTCACCTGCGGCGCGCAGAATAGTAGCAGCGGCCGCATCGAGCGGTGCGTTTTCTAATACCAATGGGCAAAGTTGTGCGTAAGTGGTTTGCTTGGCCTGGCCGAACCACTTGAAGGCCTGCTCGATATTGCCACCCAGCTGTGCGATGACGGCCCGGGCAAGTGGACTGCTCTGACTGCGGCCGTCCAGTACTTTCTGGGCAAGCTGGGCGGCGCGCAGGCCGATCCAGGCGCCGCTGCCTTCGTCGCCACTGGGAAAGCCCCAGCCCGATGCGGTGCGCTTGTCCTCGCCGCCAAACCAGGCCTCACCCACCGTGCCGGTGCCGATGGCGACAATCACGCCCGGCTTGCCGCCGTGGGCGCCAAGCAAGGTGGTAAAGCCATCGGTTGCCAGCTCGATGGCGGCAAATGGCGGAGCTGCGTCCAGAAAGGCGGCGGCCCAGGCCGGGTTGTGTACGCCGGCAAGGCCAAGGCCGATGGCGCATTGCGTTGCAGGCGCGCCGGCAAGCCCGGCATCGGCAAAGGCGCGAGCGAGCGCTTCGTGTATGGCTTGCCAGGCAGGCTCGATGCCCAAGCCCAGGCCGGATGGGCCGGCGCTGCTGCGCGCAAGCGGCTTGCCTGCGGCATCGCACAGCACCAGTCGTGTGCCGCTGCCGCCGCCATCAACGCCGATCAAAAAGCCGGGAGCCATATATTGTCGCCATCCTTGAGGATTTGTATTTGCTTGCGCTTGGAATAGCATCGATCCAGTGCAATACCTATTCAATACCAGTTGTGAACTGGTGTCAAATGCATGTGTGTCGAAAAGACAAAAATGTGGTTTCGCTGCAGAGGGGTTGACTTGTGCGGGGAGGTGCTGTCATATTTCGCGGTTGTCGCGCAATGAATGCTCGACGATGCGCTTTGCGCCGTTGCACCAATCTCAACCCCAAAATACTAAGGATTTACCATGAAGCTGATCGCTGCCCTGATCGCCGGCCTGTTCGCCACTGTTGCTTTCGCTGCTGACGCTCCTGCTGCTGCCGCTCCTGCTCCTGCTGCCGACGCCAAGAAGGTAGAGAAGAAGGAAGAGAAGAAGGCTGACGCCAAGAAGGAAGAAAAGAAGGCTGACGCTAAGAAGGAAGAGAAGAAGGCTGACGCTAAGCACGAAGAGAAGAAGGAAGAAGCAAAGAAGTAATCTACTTCTTTCCTCCTTTGGAAGAAAAGGCAGCCTAGGCTGCCTTTTTGCATTTGTTGTACTGCGATTGCTGCTTGTGTCGCGGCGGCAAGCGCCGCAATGATTGGAGTGCTCGGTGTCAGATCGCATATGGAAGCCCAATTGCACGGTGGCGGCGTTGGTGGAGCACCAGGGGCGCTTTTTGCTGGTTGAGGAAGAAACCACCGATGGGCGGCGCTATAACCAGCCGGCCGGGCATCTCGACCACGGCGAGTCGCTGCAGGCAGCCTGCGTGCGCGAAACGGTGGAGGAAACCGGTTTTGCGGTCGAGGTGACCGAGTTACTCGGCATCTACCAATGGTCGCCGACGCAGCATGCAGACCTGACTTTCTTGCGCTTTGCCTATATCGCCCGCTTGCACGATACGGCCACTGCCGGGCTTACCGTTGTTAACCAGACGCACGCGCCTGAATTTGCCGATGCCGACCGCATTGCCAGGCTTGATCAGGGCATCATCCGTGCCGTCTGGCTAAGCTACGACGAGGTGCTTGCCTGTCGCGACCGCCATCGCAGCCCCTTGGTATTGCAGTGCATTGATGACTACCGCGCCGGTCGGCGCTATCCACTCGAGTTGATACAACACCATGACTGATTCCGCATCGCGCATTGTTGTCGGCCTGTCTGGCGGCGTTGACTCATCGGTCAGTGCCTGGCTGCTGCAGCAGCAGGGTTACGATGTCGTCGGCGTGTTCATGCAGAACTGGGAAGACGACAATAACGATGACTATTGCTCGATCAAGGAAGACTCGCGCGATGCCATTGCGGTGGCGGACTTGCTGGGCATCGATATCGAGCTGGTGAACTTCGCCACGGAGTACAAGGACCGGGTGTTTGCCTATTTTCTGGCCGAATACCAGGCCGGGCGCACACCTAACCCCGATGTGCTGTGCAATGCCGAGATCAAGTTCAAATCTTTTCTCGATTACGCCATCAGCCTCGGCGCCGAGCGCATTGCCACCGGGCACTATGCGGCGGTGGATATCGACGCGGACGGGCGTACCCGTCTGTTGCGCGGTGCCGATCAGAGCAAGGATCAGAGCTATTTTCTCTACCGCCTGAATCAATACCAGGTCTCGCGTGCAGTCTTTCCGCTGGGCGCCATACGGAAGACCGAAGTAAGGCGCATGGCTGCCGCAATCAATCTGCCCAATCACGCCAAGAAGGATTCGACCGGCATCTGTTTTATCGGCGAGCGGCCGTTCCGCGACTTCCTGAATCGCTACCTGCCCAAGGTGCCGGGGGTGATGCGCACGCCGGAGGGCAAGGTGGTGGGCGAGCATATGGGCTTGATGTACTACACGCTGGGGCAGCGCCAGGGTCTGGCCATTGGTGGTGCTGGCGAGCCTTGGTATGTGGCAGGAAAGGACCTGGCGGCCAATGAGCTGGTGGTAGTGCAGGGCCATGATCACCCGATGCTGCTGTCGCAACGCTTGGAGGCAGGCCAGCTGAGCTGGGTGGCCGATCAGCCGCCACAAGCCGGCCGCTACACTGCAAAGACCCGCTATCGACAAGCCGATGCGGCGTGTGAATTGCTGGAAGTCAACGATGGCAAGCTGATCGTGCAGTTTGACGAGCCGCAATGGGCGGTTACGCCCGGTCAGTCGGTGGTGTTATACC
>NZ_JAYRLZ010000018.1:0-14679 GCF_041904975.1 Chitinimonas sp.
GGCAAGACCTACGCCATGCTGCAGGCGGCACGGCAAAAACAGGCGGACGGCATTGCGGTGGTGATCGGCGCGGTGGAAACCCATGGCCGGGTTGAAACCGCTGCCCTGCTCGATGGCCTGACCATACTGCCCTCGCGCAAGATTCACTACCGCGACCGCCTGTTGGCCGAGTTCGATCTGGATGCGGCACTGGCCTTGAGGCCGCCGTTGATCATTGTCGATGAGCTGGCCCATAGCAATGTGGAAGGCAGCCGCCACCAGAAGCGCTGGCAGGATGTAGAAGAACTGCTGGCCGCCGGCATTGATGTCTACACTGCCCTGAATGTGCAGCATCTCGACAGCCTGAACGATGTGGTCGGCTCGATTACCGGCATACGGGTGCGCGAAACGGTGCCGGATCGCTTATTTGATGCGGCATCCGATGTCACCCTGGTGGATTTGCCGCCGGACGAGCTGCTGCTGCGCCTGGCGCAAGGCAAGGTTTATCTGGCCGATGCGGCCGAGCGCGCTGCCAAGCACTTTTTTCGCAAGGGCAATCTGATTGCCCTGCGCGAACTGGCCCTGCGGCGCACGGCCGACCGGGTGGATGCGCAGATGCGTGCCTACCGTGCCGACCGGGCGATTGCCAATGTGTGGCAGGCCAAGGAGCGGCTGATGGTGTGCATCGGCCCGGGCCACAGTGGCGAAAAGCTGGTTCGCGCTGCCAGCCGGCTGGCGGCCAAGCTGCAGGCGGACTGGATCGCGGTATATGTGGAGACGCCGGCGCTGCAGCGGGTATCGGCCGCCGGCCGCGCCCGGGTGCTGGAGGCGCTGCGGCTGGCCGAATCATTGGGCGCGGAAACCGCCACCCTGGCCGGCTCGGATGCCGCCGACACGCTCGCCGCCTATGCCCGAAGCCGCAATGCCAGCAAATTGGTGGTCGGCCATCGGCTCAAGGCCGGCTGGCGCCGCAAGTTGCTGCCGGGCTTGGCCGACCGTTTGGCCGAGCGGGCGGCGGAGCTGGACCTGTATCTGGTCGGCATCGATGACACGGTGCGGCCGACGCTTGAAGCGCCCGGCCCGCGCCTGCCGATAGTCTGGCGCGGTTATGTGGCAGCGGCGGCGGCGGTCGCCATCACCACCGCGCTGGCGGCGGCCTTGCTGTCGGTGTTCGAGCTGGCCAATGTGATCATGGTGTTCCTGCTGGCGGTGGTACTGATCGCCATCCGTTACGGTCGTGGACCCGGCGCCATGGCGGCAGGCCTCGCGGTGTTCTGCTTCGACTTTTTCTTTGTGCCGCCGCGCTTTTCGCTGACGGTCAACGATACCCAGTACTTCTTTACCTTCGCCATGATGCTGGCGGTGGCGCTGGTGATCGGCCAGCTGGCGGCGCGCCTGCGTTTCGAGGCGCAAGTGGCACAGCAGCGCGAACGCCGCGCCTCCGAGCTGGCCGGCCTCGCCCAGCAATTGTCGGGGGCCTTGACGATCGAGCAGATCATCACCGTGGCGGTTGACCGTATCGACGCCATTTTCCAGGCCAAATCAGCCGTCTTGATGCCGGACAGCCATGAGCGGGTGCGCGAACCGCATGAATCACCCGATACCGCCACCCTGGCCGCCATCGACCTCGATGTGGCGCAATGGGTGTATGACCAGCAGCAGCCGGCAGGGCAAGGCAGCAACACCCTGCCCTCGGCCGCTGCCCGCTATCTGCCGCTGAAGGCGCCGATGCGCACCCGTGGTGTGCTGGCCATCCTGCCGCGCAGTACCGAGCTATTCAGCATGCCGGAAGATATGCGCCTGCTCGATACCTGTGTAGCGCAAATTGCCCTGGCGCTGGAGCGGGTGCATTTCGTGGAAGTGGCGCAGGATGCCCTGCTCAGCATGGAGGGTGAGCGCTTACGCAATGACCTGTTAGCCGCGGTTTCGCACGACTTGCGCACCCCCTTGACCACCGTGGTCGGCTTTGCCGACACCCTGGCCCGCGATGACCTGCCGTCCGAGGTGCGGCGCGAGCTGGCGCTGACGCTGCGCGACAAGGCGCGCAGCATTGCCGAGCTGGTCGGCAAGCTGCTCGATATGGCGCGCTTGCAATCGGGCGCGGTGAAACTGCGCCGCCACTGGCAGTCGCTTGAAGAAGTGGCAGGCTCGGCCTTGCGGCAATTGCGCGAGGCGCTGCTAGCGCATGTGGTGCGCAGCCAGTTGCCGGCCGATCTGCCCTTGTGCGAATTCGACCCGGTGCTGCTGGAGCGGGTATTGGTCAATCTGCTCGACAATGCCGCCAAATACACGCCAGCCGGCAGCGAAATCATCATTTCAGCCCGCAGTGACGATGCGTGGCTGATAGTCACCGTGGAGGACAACGGCCCCGGCCTGCCAGCCGGTCGTGAAGAGAAACTGTTTGGCAAATTCGAGCGCGGCGATAATGAGTCGGTCCAGCCCGGTGTCGGCCTGGGCCTTGCCATCAGCCGCGCCATTATTGAGGCACATGGCGGACGTATTCACGCCGAGAACCGACCGGAAGGCGGCGCCCGCTTCATATTCAGCCTGCCGCTTGGCAGCCCGCCCACCCTCGCCGAAGAATGATGGCCGCGGTAACTCCGACCTGGATTGCATACCCTATGACCCTTAGTGCCCGCGTCCTGCTGGTTGAAGACGACCCTCATATCCGCCGCTTTGTGCGCGCCTCGCTGGAAGCCGAAGGGCTGACCGTGTTCGAAGCAGAAACGGTCAATCGTGGCCTGATCGAGGCCGGCACCCGCCAGCCCGAGCTATTCATCATCGACCTGGGCCTGCCCGACCGCGATGGCCGCGAACTGATCGCCGAGCTGCGCGGCTGGACTGCGGCACCGATCATGGTGCTGTCGGCGCGCGATTCGGAAGAGGAAAAGGTACGGGTGCTCGATGCCGGCGCCGATGACTATCTGGTCAAACCATTCGGCGTGCCGGAACTGCTGGCACGCGTGCGCGCCCAGCTGCGGCGCAGCGCCGTGCTGGCCGGCAACAGCCACAGCGCGGTATTGCGCTTTGGCAATGTCACCGTCGATCTGACCCGGCGCGAAGTCAGCCGTGATGATCAGCCGGTGCACCTGACGCCTACCGAATACCGACTGCTGACCACCCTGATCAAGGGCCACGGCAAGGTGCTGCCCCACCACCAGCTACTGGCCGAGGTGTGGGGACCGAATGCGGTCGAGCGCGATCACTATCTGCGCATTTATATGGGGAATTTGCGCCAGAAACTGGAAGACGACCCATCGCAGCCGCGCCATCTGCTGACCGAATTGGGGGTGGGGTATCGATTAATGGGGCTCACCCAATAGGGCCGACTTTTGCGTAGCGGCCCCCGGGGACGATGAACAAGCAGATGATCACAGCGCCTGGGTAGGTGGCATCCAGCTGATTTCATCGCAAAGCGCGCTACACCGATCGGCACCTGATTGCAGGCGTACAAGCTCCCGACTGACGCGACCAAAGGATCTGCACAGGCAACCCTTCATGAGTCGGCGTGAGGGGTTATCGTTTTTTGGGTGCAGAGAATGTACAGCCCCCCGGATTCCGCCTGCGGCTGCATCCAGGCTACGCGGCGAGGTCGGAATTCACGGGGTGGCCTTGGGCCATTCCGACAACTGCACTCAATTCGTGTGCACAGTCGTACCTGGCTGTCGGAACAAGTTCCGACCTACGATGCTGCCGCGCGTTTTCATTGGTGATTGCTACGGCCGATTCCCGAGATTCCAGCGCGCGCAATACCACTTGGTCTGGCCATCGCTGGTCGGCGCCAGCACGCTGAGGGTGTCGTTGATATAGCGGGTGCCGTCGGCCGCCTGGATAGGCTTGAAGCTGGTGCGCAGGCGCGCTTCGATGGCTGGGCGCGCTTGCTCGATCGGCTGGCTGATCAGCGCGCCTATCATCAAGGCACGGCCGTCGCCGATATTGATGAACAGCTCGGTTGCGCTCACCCCGCCGAGCTGGGCGCCCTGGGCCGACCACCAGCGCGCCTCGCCCCAGTCGCGCAGCGGTTTTTGCAGTGCCTTGTCAAAGTAGGCCTGCCAGTAGGCGGTGCTCCATTCCGAGCGACACAGCAGGGCGTTTTCCACCTTGTCGCTGAAGTCGATCGGCAGGGCTTGGGCGGGCGGCGATAGCGCGGCAGCCAGTACGGCCGCCGTGCCCCATATCCGACCAGCACGCCAGCGGCTTGGCGTGACCAAGCCTTGTTCAGCCGCTATTGCGCAAGCCGGCGGCAATGCCGTTGATGGTAAGGTGAATCGCATACAGCACGTCCTCACTCTCTTCGCCGTCGCGAAAGCGGCGGATCAGGTCGGCCTGCAGGTGGTTGAGCGGGTCCAGATAGGGCAGGCGGTTTTTCAGGCTGCGCGCCAGCAAAGGGTTGTCGCCCAGCAGCTCCTTATGGCCGGTAATGGCCAGTACCGCGTCGATCGAGCGGCGCCATTCCGCCTTGATGCGGCTGAAGATACGCTGCGACACGCCGGCATCCTTGACCAGGGCGGCATAGCGACCAGCGATATGGATATCGCTTTTGGCCAGCACCATTTCCATATTGCTGATCATGGTGCGGAAAAACGGCCAGTCGTTGTACAGGGTGGCCAGCTCGTCGATGGCGGCGTCGCCGTGCGCCTTGCGGTGCAATTCGATGGCGGTACCAAAACCATACCAGCCCGGCAGCATCAGGCGGCTTTGTGCCCAGCTGAATACCCAGGGAATGGCGCGCAGATCGGCAATGCTATTGCTGGCTTTGCGCGCCGAAGGGCGGCTGCCGATATTGAGTTTGGCGATTTCCGAGATCGGCGTCGCTTCGCGGAAATAGCTGATGAATTCCGGCGTGGCATACACCAGATCGCGATATTCGCGGTAGGCAAGGCCAGACAGGTCTTCCAACAAGGCATGGCGCTGCGGCGTGTCGCCTTCCACCACTCTGGCATCAGGAAAGCTGGCGCTGAGGGTGGCGGCTACCAGGGTTTCCAGATTGCGGCGGCCCACTTCCGGGTCGGCATATTTGGCGGCAATGATTTCGCCCTGCTCGGTAATGCGGATTTGCCCAGCTACCGAGCCTGCCGGCTGTGCCAGGATCGCCTCATAGCTCGGGCCGCCACCGCGCCCGACCGAACCACCACGGCCGTGGAACAGCCGCAGCCGCACCCCGGCCGCTGCGAACACCTCCACCAGCTTCACCTCGGCCTTGTATAGCTCCCAGTTGCTGGTGAGGTAACCGCCATCCTTATTGCTGTCAGAATAGCCGAGCATGATCTCCTGCACCTGCTCGCGCTCGGCCAGCAGGCGCATCCACTGCGGCAGGGCAAACAGCTCGCGCACGATGGCGTCGCAACTGCGCAGGTCAGGAATGGTTTCGAACAGCGGGATGATATTGATCAAGGCGCGCGGCTTCGGGGCCAGGGCGATCAGGCCGACTTCCTTCAGCAAGACCGCTACCTCCAGCAAATCGGACACGCTTTGCGCATTGGAGATGATGTAGTTGGGCAGGGCGGCCGCGCCATAGCGCGCCTGCACTTCGGCAGCGGTGCGGGCGATGGCCAGCTCCTTGGCGGTCTCCTCGCTATAGCTGGCCAGCGGTGTGGTCAATAGCCGCGCATTGCCCAGCTCGCGCAGCAGCACCTTTTGCCGGGCACCTTCATCCAGCGCCAGATAGTCCTCCAGCCCGGCGCAGGCAAACAGCTCCGCCACCACCCGCTCATGAATGCCGCTGTGCTGGCGCATATCGAGCGGCGCCAGATGAAAACCGAATACTTCCACTGCCCGCAGCAGGCGGCGCAGCCGGCCACTGGCCAGAATCGCCGAGCCGTGGCCGGCCAGCGAGTCGGCAATGGTGCGCAGGTCGGCTGCCAGGGCAGCGGCATCGGGGTAGGCTTCTACCCCTTCAAACGGCAGGATATCGCCACGGAATTTGCCGAGCTTGTGGGCGCTGGCAAGAATGCGCTGGCGGATGGCGGCCATCGCCTGCCGGTACGGTTCCTCCGCCCGGCTGGTCGGCTGGTCGGGCGAAGCAGCGGCGATGGCCAGCACCGCGTCGGCCACTGGCACCAGGCGCGATGACAGGCTCAGCTCGTCTTCCAGCTTGGTCGCTTCGGCAAAGTAAAAATCAAACGCTACCGCCGCCTGGCGCGCCACTGCATGCAGGGTGACTTCCGGAGTGACAAAAGGGTTGCCGTCGCGGTCGCCACCGATCCAGCAGCCGATATGCATAAAGGTCGGCAGCTCGACGGCTTCGCCGGTCAGGGCGCTGAGCCGGTCTTCCAGCTCGATATAGATACGCGGCAGCTGCTTGAGAAAGGTGGAGCGGAAATAGCTGAGGCCATTTTCGATCTCATCGCGCACTGAGAGCTTGAAGGCGCGGATTTCGCGGGTTTGCCACAGGGTCAGCACCACCCGCTTCAGCGCCAGCTCGTTTTCTTCCAGCTCGTCGGGCGTTAGTGCCTGGCGGTCGCGCATGCTCAGGGTGCGCGCCAGCGTGCGTTCGCAGTCGAGCAAGGTCTTGCGCTGCACCTCGGTCGGGTGGGCAGTGAGCACCGGCGCGATCAGGGTGGCCGCCACCAGATTCTTGATCGCCTCCGGCGCGATACCGCGGGCAGTCAGCTCGTCCAGCGCATGTACCAGCGAGCCGCGCTGCGGCTTGCTGCCCTGGATGCGGTGATAGCGTCGGCGCCGATTGTGATGCAGGTCTTCGGCGATATTCGACAGATGCGAGAAATAACTGAACGCCCGCGCCAGCGCTACCGTGTTGTCGTGGCTCATGGTGGCCAGGGTCTGCGCCAGCGCCTCGGCGGCCTGGCTATCGGCCTCCCAGACAAAGCGCACCGCCAATTCGCGAATTTCCTCAATGCGCTTGAGCGTCTCCTCGCCCGCTTCGGCGCGGATGGTGTCGGCCAGCAGGCGGGCCAGCAGATTGAGGTCCTGCTCCAGCGGCAGGTCTTTGGCAGCAGCGTTGTCGTACAGGGCCATGGCGTTCTCGCAGGGTATTGAGTCGTGCAGTACAAGGCTCAGCGTAGCGGAGCGCGCGCGCGTAGGGAACTGTAGTAATACTACATAGCCACTTCAACGCAACATCAGGGCCAACACCACCAATAGTGCCGCCAGCAGGCCGGCGATGGTGGCCAGCCATTCATTGCGCTGTTGCTGCAGGGCCAGCTGCTTCTCGGCCTGCTCGCGGGCCTGGCCATGGTCGACATCGGCCAGTTGCTTCAAGGCGCGCGGCAGGGCTGGCAGGGTTTCGGCCCAGTACGGCGCCTCGGCTTTGACATGGCGCACCAGGGCGCGCCAGCCGATCTGCTCGTGCATCCAGCGCTGCAGATAGGGCATGGCGGTGGCCCACAGATCCAGCTCGGGGTCGAGCTGGCGCCCCAGGCCTTCGACATTCAGCAAGGTTTTTTGCAGCAGCACCAGCTGCGGCTGGATTTCCACCTTGAAGCGGCGCGAGGTTTCGAACAGGCGCAGCAGAATCTGCCCCAGCGAAATCTCGCTGATCGGCTTGCCGAAGATCGGCTCGCACACGGTGCGGATGGCGGCTTCCAGCTCCTCTACCCGCGTGTCTTTCGGCACCCAGCCTGATTCGATATGGGCGCTGGCCACCCGCTTGTAGTCGCGATTGAAAAACGCCAGGAAGTTGATCGCCAGATAGCGCTTGTCGTAGTCGGACAGACTGCCGACGATGCCGAAATCCAGCGCGATATAGCGGTTATCGGCCGCCACGAAAATATTGCCCGGATGCATATCGGCATGGAAAAAGCCGTCGCGGAACACTTGGGTAAAGAAGATTTCCACGCCGAATCGGCCGAGCTTTTTCAGGTCGATGCCGGCGGCGCGCAGCGTGTCGATATGCGAAATCGGCGTGCCATCCATCCATTCCAGCACCATTACTTCGCGGCGGGTGTAGTCCCAGTGCACTTCCGGCACGATCAGCATCGGGCTGCCGGCAAAATTGCGGCGCAATTGGCTGGCATTGGCCGCTTCGCGCTGCAGATCGAGCTCGTCGTGCAGATAGCGGTCGAATTCAGCCACCACCTCGCGCGGCTTGAGGCGCTTGCCATCGCTGAACAGTTTTTCCACCAGCAGGGCCAGCACGCTCAGCAAGGCGAGGTCGGATTCGATGGTAGCAAGGATATTCGGCCGCAACACCTTTACCGCCACCTTGCGCCCATCGGCCAGCACGGCACGATGCACCTGCGCCACCGAGGCCGAGGCCACCGGCTGTGCATCGAATTCACGGAACAGAAGATGCGGCGACTGACCCAGTGCCTGCTCGATCATCGCCTCGGCAATGCGCGAATCGAACGGTTTGACCCGGTCCTGCAGCTTGGCCAGCTCATCGGCCAGATCAAGCGGCAACAGATCGCGCCGGGTGGACAGCACTTGTCCGAACTTGACGAAGATCGGCCCGAGGCGCTCCAGCGCCAGACGCAGGCGTACTGCACGCGGCTGATCGAGGCGGCGCCAGAACAGGATGACCTTTACCAGCGCTTCCAGCCCGCGCACCCGCTCGTGACCAAGAATGAACTCATCGAGGCCGAAGGCAAAGATAACGCGGAGGATTTTCAGCAGGCGGAAGAGGAACATGGCGTACTACTTAGGAATTCCTGGCAATTTCAACCACATTGCAAGCGCGTGGATGAGGTAGTACTTAAAAGGCTGCGCTGCGCACCAGCCCTGAATAGGCAAGGCATTCTTCAACGCGACGCCGCTGCACGGCAGATAGTTCATCCAACGGAACATAGCGCCAGGCGCTGTGCTCATCGCTCAATACAATGCGGCTAGAGTCCGCCAAATAAGCGCGAAAGATAAAAGCCTGCGAACCAACGGCGCTATGGTAATACACGCCTGTCAGCGGGCCTATTTCCACCTCGCAACCCAACTCTTCACCGCATTCACGCGCCACAGCCTGATGGATTGTTTCGCCCGGTTCGAGCGCGCCACCGGGTAGTCCCCAGCTTAGCTTGCCGTAACTGGCTTTCAGTAACAGCACTTCGTTATCGGTATTGCAGATAACGGCGTGCGCACTCAATCGAAAAGTGTCATCAAAAGCCATAACGGTCAGGCCCCCAGATGCTCGCAAGTCCCTCGCCGGAGAAAACCTTACGAACGTATAAACAGCCGATGCACCCTGTGCGCTTTTTCCGTCTATTCGGCAAAACTGATGATCACTCGCTTATTGAGCTTGCCCTCGCTGCGAATCTTTTGCACCTGCAATGGCCCGACTTCGCTGGTATTGCGCACATGGGTGCCGCCACAAGGCTGCAGATCGACCGAGGCCACTTCTACTAGCCGGACCGAGCCGGCACCGCGCGGTGGCGATACCGACATGGTCTTGATCAACTCCGGCTGAGCATCCAGCTCAGCATCGCTGATCGCGCCGATCTGCACCGGGTGACCGGCGTTGACCAATGCATTGAGCTTGGCCTCGATAGCGTCTTTATCCAGTGCTTCCATCTCGATGGCGAAGTCGGCACGCGCCTTGTCGGATGCGATCTGCCCGCCGGTCACCGGGGCAGCCACCACCGCACACAACAAGTGCAGCGCGGTGTGGTAGCGCATATGCACATAGCGGCGCGCCCAGTCGATTTCTGCGCTTACCGTCTCGCCAGGCGCTGGCGGTACGCTTCCGGCCGCCAGTACATGCACGATCTCACCCGGCGCCTCGCCTTTTACCGTGTTGGTTACGTCAACCGTGCTGCCATCCATGCGGCGCAAGTAGCCACTATCGCCAGGCTGCCCACCACCGGTCGGGTAGAACACCGTACGGTCCAGCACCACACCTTGCTCGGTTACGGCAATCACCGTGGCGGTGCACGATTTCAGATAGGCATCGTCGCGAAATAGCGTTTCAGTCATGAGTTCGCCGTATAGACAGAAAATGCATTCAATTGCCGCAGTACGCAGCTACTTGTGCGGCAACACTGGCGCGCACGCGCTAGCTTTGCTGTGGTTCCAGACGATCCAGCCGCTTTTGCATGCGCGCCACATCATCGCGCAGCGTGTCGACCTCGGCGCTGAACCAGGCCACGGCTTGCTGGGTAGCCAGCAGCGGTACTTCGTCCTGCAAAAACTCTACCGTGGTTTCCGCCAGATTGCGGGCAATGACGCGCGGGTCGCCAATCAGGCTGCGCGCCGTTTCAGCGAGGCGGTGGGCGGGAATATCGCCGATCAGGCGCGCCAGATCATGCTCGGCATCCCAATCAAGCGCTTGCAATACCCGCGCCAGATCAGCCGCCAGCGCGGCATCGCCGTCAAGCCGCACTTCGCGCGCAGCAGCCGCATCGCCCAGCGCTAGCCGTGGCAATAGCCAGGGGGCGATGGTGATGCTGGCCGCCGGGCTCTCCTTGCTGCTTTCCAGCAAACCATCTGCCCCTACCGTAAAGCCGAGGCGCAGCGGCGGTACCGCGATCTGCGCGCTACGGCCGGCATGGTGCGCCAGCGTGTCACGCAAATCGGCACGCTGCGCCAGCAGATGATTGAGCAGGGCCAGGCGGATCACCATCACACCGGCTGTTCGTCGCCATAGCGATCGGCGTTTTCGCGCCAGCGATCAACAAAGCGCAGGCGGCTCTTCACCGGCTCCGAGTCCACCTCGATGATACGGCGCGCATAGGGGCGCAACACGTCGGCAATGCTGCCGAGCGAGCCGACCAGGTAAAGATCGACATTCTCGTATTCGACCAGGTTCTGCACCGGCTCATGGAAATCGCCATCACCGGCGAACAGCACCAGATTGTTCCATTTGCGCTTATGGAAGGAGCGGGTCATGTGATAGACCAGACCGACATCCACCGCCTTTTGCGTGGTGATCTCGTAATTGATATGCGGCTGCTCGGGATGGATCACCGGCCCGCCACCGAGATGGTTCGGCCAGTACAGCTGCTTGCGCTGCACCCAGTAGTTTTTCACCCGCAAGCCCGGCCCCTTCGGATAAGGGAAGGACAGGGCATTATGCAGCTTGGACGCCATCGCCTGATTGTCGTCGGCATTGAAGAAATAGCCTTCATCCACCGTATCGCCGAGCATTTCTTCAACCAGCTTGCGCAATTCCAGGTAATTGATCTTTTCGCGGCCAAATGCCTTATAGGCGTAGGCGCCATCAATAAACAGTCCAATAGACATTGTCGATTCTTTCTAAATTTCTATGCTTTGAATACCTTAAACAGCCGGAATATCCGGCCATCAATTCACCGCCAGGCGGCAATTGAGCTTTTCCTACAACTTGAATCCCTTATGCAGTGCCACCACCCCGGCTGTCAGATTGAAATAATCCACCTTGGCAAAACCGACATCGCGCATCATCTGCGCCAGGGTTTCCTGGTCCGGATGCATGCGGATCGATTCGGCCAGGTATTGGTAACTGGCGGCATCCTTGGCCACCAATTCGCCCATTTTGGGCAACAATTTGAATGAATACACATCATAGGCCGGCGCCAGCGGCTTCCACACCTTGGAGAACTCCAGCACCAGCAGGCGCCCGCCCGGCTTGAGCACCCGGTACATCTCGGCCAGCGCGCCATCCTTGTCGGTCATATTGCGCAGACCGAAAGCGACGGTGACGCAATCGAAATAGTCGCCAGGAAACGGCAGTTTCTCGGCATCGCATTGCGCCACCGGATTGATAAAACCTTTATCGAGCAGGCGATCGCGGCCCACGGTCAGCATCGAGCTATTGATATCGGTCAGCCAAACCTGGCCGGACTTGCCGACGCGCTTGAGAAACGCCAAGGATAAATCGCCGGTACCGCCGGCAATATCGAGCACCCTGCCGCCTTCGCGCACGCCGCTCTGGCCGATGGCGAAGGCCTTCCACACCCGGTGCAGGCCAGCCGACATCAGGTCGTTCATCACATCGTATTTTTGTGCAACCGAATGGAATACTTCCGCCACCTTTTGCGCTTTTTGCGACTCGGCGACGGTGGAAAAACCGAAATGGGTAGTATTTTCGTCAGTCAAGATTTGCTCACTTCAATGTCTCGCGCCAGACCAAGTGCGGCCAATCTATGCAGATAGTCCTGCCATAGCGCCGCCTGGTCCCTGCCCAATGAATACAATAAATCCCAGCCATACAGACCGCTGTCGTGGCCGTCATCGAATACCAGTTTGACCGCATAGTGCCCAACCGGCTCGATAGCTACGATATTGACCCGGCTTTTGCCGGCCACCGTCTGCATCGGCCCGCCACCATGGCCGCGCACCTCGGCCGAAGGGCTGTATACCCGCAGGTATTCGCACGGCAGCTCAAAGCGCGCGCCATCGTCAAATGCCACACACAACAGGCGGCTGGCCTGGTGCAGGGTGATGTCAACGGGATGGGGCGTGTCGCTAGCAAGACCAGCCATGATAGTCATTGGCAAAATTTACAAAAAGTTCCGCATGATACCGCGACTGAAGCGAGATCGCCCGCCAGTTCCGCGCTGTTGCGCCGACGCCGCGCCCGACTTGTAATATTTCAGTCATGATAACTACTTAAGCTCGCAACAAATTTTTAGCCGCAGTTGTCGGGAAACCCATGCCAGCAAACATTCTGCTCGTTGAAGACGAGCCCGCCATCCAGGAATTGATTGCCTTCAATCTGCAGCAGGCCGGCCATCATGTATTGCGTGCCGATTCAGCCGAAGCCGGCATGAATCTGGTGAAAAGCGCCCTGCCCGACCTGATCTTGCTCGACTGGATGTTGCCAGGCATGAGCGGTATCGAATTTGCCAAGAAGATTCGTGGCGACGAGCGTACCCGCCAGGTGCCGGTGATCATGCTGACCGCCCGCTCGGAAGAGTCGGACAAGATCACCGGCCTCGATACCGGTGCCGATGACTACATCACCAAGCCGTTCAGCCCGCGCGAATTGCAGGCGCGCATCAAGGCAGTGCTGCGCCGCCGTGCGCCGCAGATGACCGATGATCTGGTGGAGGTGAAAGGCCTGAAGCTGGACCCGGCCACTCACCGCGTTTCGGGTAACGACCAGCCGATTGATCTGGGCCCCACCGAATTCCGCCTGCTGCATTTCTTCATGACCCACCCCGAGCGCGTGCATTCGCGCGCCCAGCTGCTCGACCATGTGTGGGGCGACCATGTGTTCGTGGAAGAGCGCACGGTGGATGTGCATATCCGCCGCCTGCGCTCGGCGCTGGAGGCGACCAGCCATGATGCGCTGATCCAGACCGTGCGCGGCACCGGCTACCGGCTTTCTGCCCTGTAACACTGCGGCAATTGCGCCGGGTGACGATACACTCTCACCCGGCAGCGCTGGCAGCGGTTCTACGCCGGCGGCCCCATCGAGCCGGCTTACCTTTATATTGAAATTGGATTCCCATGTTCTGGTGGCGCTCTGCCGCAATCCTGGCCGCTTGTGCCTTGCTGGCCCTGCCGGTCTACCCGATTCTTGGCGCCACGGCAGCCTGCCTTGTCTATGGCATCGGCGCCACGTCGGTGCTGTGGTTTCATCTGTTCAACCTGAACCGGCTGGCACGCTGGATGGCCGAACCGGCCATAGACAAGCTACCGGAAAGCATAGGCAGCTGGGACGCGATTTTCGGCGGCCTGTACCGGATGGTGCGCACCCAGAGCAAGAGCCAGCGCCTGCTGTCGCTGACGCTTGATCGCTTTGTCGCCGCTGGCGAAGCCATGCCGGAAGGCGTAGTGGTGCTGGATGAAAACGACCGCATCGAATGGTGTAATCCCAAGGCGATGCAGCACCTTGGGCTCGATCGCAAGAAAGACCTGGGCCAGCATATTGCCTACCTGGTGCGCCAACCAACCTTCCAGCACTACCTGGCGGTGCAGGACTACAGCCATCCGGTGATCCTGCGCAATCTGCGCGATATCGACCTGACCTTGTCGGTGCAGCTGGTGCCGTTCGACACCACCCGCAAAATGCTGCTGACGCGCGACATCACCCAGCTGGAGCGGGTGCAGACCGTGCATCGCGACTTTGTCGCCAATGTATCGCATGAATTGCGCACCCCGCTGACCGTGGTGGGCGGCTTTATCGAGACCTTGATCGATATTCCCGATATGGACGCCGCCACCCGTGAATCGCAGCTGCGCCTGATGCATGACCAGACAAGGCGCATGGGCCGGCTGGTAGAGGACTTGCTGACCCTGTCGCGCCTGGAAAACGGCGGCGAGCTGCGCGAAGACCGGGTGAATGCAGTGGCACTGGCCCATGTGCTGGCCAGCGAGGCGGAGGGTCTGTCGCAAGGCAAGCACAAGGTCAGCCTGCAGATCAGCAGCGAAGCCGGCCTGCGTGGCAATTACGATGAATTGCACAGCGCCTTTGGCAATCTGGTCAGCAATGCGGTGCGCTACACGCCTGAAGGCGGTGAATTGCGCATCAAATGGCGGCAGGAGGGCGATATCGGCGTATTTGCGGTGGAGGACACCGGCATCGGCGTGGAACCACAGCATATTCCGCGCCTTACCGAGCGCTTTTACCGGGTAGATCGCGGTCGCTCGCGCTCTACCGGCGGCACCGGCCTCGGTCTTGCCATCGTCAAGCATATTGCCCAGCGCCACCAGGCCAAGCTGGAAGTAAAGAGCGTACCGGGCCAGGGCAGCTGCTTCTGCATCCGTTTCCCGGCCAACCGCCTGCTGGAGCCGGGCGAGCTGAGCAGCAGCAACAAGTAGCCCGCACCCGGGCAGCCCCCGGCGCGACAGCAGGATTGACGGGCGCGGCAACTTGCCGCTCTGCGCCGC
>NZ_JAYRLZ010000018.1:14689-29380 GCF_041904975.1 Chitinimonas sp.
ACCATGGCCGCTTTTGTGCACTGCAAGGCGCCCCATGAACCCGCTGCTTCAAGCCAAATCCCTCGGCCAGCGCATCTGGCTGGACAATCTGTCACGCGAATTGCTCGCCAGCCCCTTGCAGGCGCTGATCCGCGACGACGGACTCGCCGGCGTCACATCCAACCCGGCGATCTTCCAGAAGTCCATTTCCAGCGGCAGCGGCTATGCCGACGATCTGGCGCAGCTGAAAACCCAGCCCCTGACTGCCGAGCAGCGCTTTGAAGCGCTGGCGGTACCCGATGTGCAGGCGGCCTGCGATCTGTTTGCCGATAGCTACCGAGAATCGGGCGGGCTGGATGGCTATGTCAGCCTGGAAGTGTCGCCACGGCTGGCGCGCGATGGTGATGGCACCCTGGCGGCTGCCCGACGCCTGTGGGCGGCCATTGCCCGCCGCAACGCCATGATCAAGATTCCCGCCACAGCGCAGAGCCTGCCAGCCTTCAGCGCCGCCATTGCCGACGGCATCAATGTCAATGTCACCCTGATGTTCGGCCAGCGCGACTGCGATGCGGTATTCGACGCCTATGTCCACGGTCTGCGCCAGCGCCTGGCTGGCGGAGGCGACCTGCGCCATATTCGCTCGGTTGCCAGCGTGTTTCTGTCGCGGGTGGATACCCTGGTCGATCGCCAGCTGGACGCCATCGGTGGCGCAGCGCTGGAACTGCGCGGCCAAGCTGCCATCGCCATGGCGCGTGCCGCCCATGCCGGCTGGATGCTGCGCTGGCACAGCGACGAATGTGCCGATCTGCGCGCCGCCGGCGCCAATATCCAGCGCCTGCTGTGGGCCAGCACCGGCACCAAGAACGCCGCCTATTCCGACGTGCTGTATGTCGACTCCCTGATCGGGCCGGATACGGTGAACACCCTGCCCGACGCCACCCTGGCCGCCTTCCGCCACCACGGTCACGCCAGCGATACGCTGACCGGCCAAGGCGAGGCAGCCCGCGCCACCTTGGCGCAGCTTGCGGCGGTCGGCATCGATATGGATGGTGTTGCGGGTCAGTTACAACAGGAAGGACTTGCCCTGTTCGACGAGGCTTTCGATAAACTGCTGGCCTTGCTCAATCACTGATCCCAAACCTCGGCCATGAAGCACTCGCGCAAGCTACGCAGCGGCCTACGCTGGACCTCCCGCATCATCGGCTTCGGATTTCTGATCCTGATCGTCTACGGGGCCCTGCACCTGCGCGGTGGCTACAAACTGGCCCAGCATATCGAGGCCTGCCGCAGCTCTGGCACCATCGTTGAAGGGCTGAACCCGCTGCAGCGCGCGCAATCGGTATCGGCTTGCGTGGAAGTGGCCTCATCGTTTCCCGAATCCTGGCTGTTCCGCGATACCGCGGCCATGATGCGGTCACTGCCCAATGCGCCGTGCAAATATGTCGGCAGCTGGACCTCGACCCGGCCGGGTAGCGTGTATCGCTTCACCTTGGGCGATAACGGCAAGTTTCGTACCGAGCTGGTCAGCGGTACCAGCCCCTACCCGGACCAGGAGATCGGCAGCGGCATGTGGGGGGTCTGGAACGGAAAGATGGCCTGGTTCTATCCGGAAATGCGCGACTTTCCGCCTGATGTAAACCGGATCATCGAGCTTGATGCCGACCATTTCAGCCTGATCGAGCTCAACGGCGTACGCACCCAATTCACCCGGCTCGGCGCCATTGCCTCATCCGTGTGCGGCACCTCGGGACCGCAAATCGACTGGAATCGCCCCAGCGGACGGCAGGCGGTGGTTGCCCGCAAGCAGCAAGCAATGGAAGAGGGCGATACCGAGGTGAACCGCCGCGACTTCGACCAGCAGCAGAGCGAACTCGATACCACCGGCCTTTTGCCCCGCCGGCAGAAAGCCCCGGCACTGTCCAGCTGGGCTGCTACCTATTCCGGCACGCCCGATGCCGGCAGCCTGACCATACAGCCTGATGGCAGCTATTCCGCCAAAGTGAGCTGTCACAAGGATGGTGCGCCAGCCAGCTTCAATGAGGCCGGCACCATCCGCGAAGATGATGAGTGGTACAAGCTGCTGCCCGACAATGCGAGCAAGGCCAACGCCTGCAGCCTGCCAGCACGCCTGTTCCCGCTGGAGATGGGCAATCGCCGCTTCCTGTTCTCCGAAGTGCAGCTGGCCGAGTTGGTCAACCAGATCAATGCGGGCCAGCCGGTGAGCAGCACATCCATCCTGCAAGCCGGCACCGGCAAGGCGGCAGCGGACGAGCCATGGAAGGCTGCGACCTTGATCAGCCGCCTGCCCAAGCCGTTTGCCGATGGCATCCTGCAACGCCCGCTGGCGGCCACGCTAAGCGGCTTCAGCGTGGTGGGCGCCACCTCGCCTGCCGCGCTGCTGCAGGCAAAGGGCGAAGAAATCGAATACGGCAGCCGCGCCACCCTGGACGCCGGCACCCAAAACGGCGTGTTTGCCGGCATGCAGCTGCACGCCAGTGGCACGCCGCCATCGCTGCGCATTGTGGTGGAGACCACCAAGCTCAATCAGGCGCAGGTCCGCCTGACCTGGAAGGGTAGCTGGCGGCCGGGCAGTAGCTTGCCGGTCAGTACCAGGCCGGCTCCATAGGGAATCACTGAACGAATCGCGCTTTCAAGCACCACCGCATGTTCCGGTAAAGGCGGCGGCCATTCAGGCGTGGCTAGGTCAGTGACCCTGCGCTGATTCGCTCTTCCCCCGCCGCGAGCTTGTGCGCAGTGGATAGTTCGTTCAGCGCCGTCCTCGATCAGCCTCGCAAAGCCGGGCTACTCGCCCATCCCGGAACGCCCGGCCCACTCATGAGGCAATGCGCGTTGATTCAGTTACACGCCACTTTTTTGGCGGGACTGCTGCGCGACTCGTAAACAATATGGACAGCACCATCCTTTGCTTCATAAATGCCTAGCGCCGAATCCCTTCTTCGCCGGTAATAGCTTTGATCACCATCGTAGCCCGAGCTTGTAACACCGCGTTTCAGGCTAAGGTGATTGACGGATGCAATATGCTGTAGCTCGGCATCTCCGGCATTTTTAAGGACCAGTCCCTCCCAGTCTGGCTTATCCACTCGCATCAAACGCAATACCGGCTCGCTTTTGCGGCGAGCGGTGTAGTCGTTGTAATACAGGCGTTCGGCGCGGCGTTCTTCAATCACCCGGCGGACTTCAAACAATTCATAGGGTTCGGCGGGATAATTTGCCTTATAGCAGCCAATAAACGGACTATCGCCCGCTACCGCCGTCTGGATCGCAGCGCTGCTCTTGTCGCATGGCATTTCCTGGTAGGAGATTTCGCCATTTTTGCTGCATTTATATAAACCGGCCTGCGCAAAGCCGGCGATATTCAAGGCCAGAATGGCCACTGCAAATTTCATTGTCATAATTTCAAAACGCTTCGGGGCTGAAAAGTAGCAAGCTTTGCCAGGCAGGGGAATACCCTTACAGCGGATCATGCCAAATCAGCAGGCCCTTTCTCCATAAGCAATGGCACTGCGACATTTGGGCTGCACACATCGCAACCATGCGATCGAAGCTGGTCACGCCCGCAGCCCACCTCAATGACACACCGCCTGCTTTACCCAAGCGCGCCACCGTCTTGAGGCCCGCCTGTCTAGTCCTGCGTTTCTGCCTCGTCATGCGCGCCTTCAGGCAGATGCAGGCGGCCGGTGTGGTAGTCGTACTCGTACACCTCACCATAGCGGCCCCACTCCACCGCCACCTTGAGCACATGCTCGGCCTCGTCGGCCTTGAGGAACTCCTCCAGCAGGTCGAGAAAGCGTTTTTCCGGCAAGGCGCCGCTGGGCTCCTGCTCCAGACTGTGGCGGATATGGGCCGCCAGCGGCACATGGGCCAATAGCTGCTGGCCAAACAACTCTTGTTTGAGCACCTGATCGGCCTCTACATAGCGACGGCCCAGTGGGGTCAGCGCGATATCGCCCTTTTCCACCTGGGCGAGGGCCAATTGGCCCAGCGCCTCGTAGATCGGGAATAGCTCTTCGTCGGACAGCTCAGCCTCTTCGGCCAGTTGCGGCAAGTCGGCGCGGCCTTCGAACGGCGTATCGGCCAGCAGATCCAGAATGGCTTCCATGCGGCTGATATCGGTATCGGGCAGACGATAACCAAGATGGGCATGAACCGGCGAACCACCCACCGCTTCCTGCACCGGGCGCATGGTCATCAGGGCATACACTTCGTCGATCAGGGCACGCACTTCCAGGCTATCGACATCGCGCGGACGCGGCAAATCAATGGTGATTTCATTGCGCACATGGCCCGGATCGCTGCCCATGATCAGGATGCGGTCGGCCATCATGACCGCCTCCTCGATATTGTGCGACACGATGAGGATGCCCTTGGTGGGGATCTTGCTGTCGTCCCACAGCTCCAGCATATCGTTGCGCAGGGTTTCGCCGGTCAGCACATCCAGCGCCGAGAACGCCTCATCCATCAGCAGCACATCCGGATTGGTGACCAGCGCACGGGCAATGCCGACGCGCTGGCGCATGCCGCCGGACAGTTCGCGTGGTAGCGCACCGCCAAAGCCGGACAGGCCGATCAATTCGAGCACCGCATCGGCGCGCGCTTCGCGCTCGGCTTTCGGCACTCCCTGCGCTTCCAGCCCCAGCTCCACGTTTTGCTGCACGGTCAGCCAAGGAAACAGGGCGAAAGACTGAAATACCATGGCAATACCAGCCGCCGGCCCGAAGATCGGATGGCCGCGATATTGCACCCGGCCGGTATCGGCCGGAATCAGGCCGGCGATAATGCGCAGCAGGGTGGATTTGCCCGAGCCGGACTTGCCGAGCAGCGCCACGATCTCACCCTCGCGCAAGGTGAAATCGACCTTGCCCAGCACGGTACGGGCCGCCCCATCGCTACTGCGGAACGATTTCTGCACATCGGCCAGATCAATCAGCAGGTTCTCGTTTCTGGTCATTCTTCATCCCCCCGATCAACGGCCAATACATAGAGTTTCCGCCAGAAAAAGCGGTTCAGACACAAGACGAATACGCACATCACCCCGATGCCGAGCGCAATGCGCGGAAAGTCCCCGGCATCGGTCATCTGCTTGATGTAGCTGCCCAGGCCGCTGGCCACCAGCTTGGTGTTTCCCCAGCTCACATATTCACAGACGATGCTGGCATTCCAGGAACCGCCGCTGGCGGTAATGGCGCCCGTGACAAAGCTCGGGAACACCGCTGGCAGATAAAACCGCTTCCACTTGAGCCAGCCCTTGAGGCCAAGATTATCGGCGGCCAGCCGCAGCTCATTCGGAATGGTCGAGGCACCCGCCACCACATTGAACAGGATGTACCACTGGGTGCCGAATACGATCAGGGGGCTGAGCCACAGATTGGGATTGAGCTTGAGCGCCACCATCAGGTAGACCACCAGCGGAAACAGCAGATTGACCGGGAAAGCCGCCAGAAACTGCGCCAGCGCCTGCACCCGCTGCGACAGGCGCGGGTTGAGGCCGATCCACACCGAAATCGGCACCCACACCACCGATGCCAGTGCGATCAGTACGATCACCCGCGCCAGTGTCAGGAAACCGAGGCCGAACACATGCCAGACCTCGCCCCAGCCGGCCTCGCTCTGGATGAACACCACCAGCCGGTACACGCCTATCATCACCGCCGCCGCCATCACCGCATCCCAGGCGCGCGCCCATAGCGGATTGATCGCCTTCTTGCGTGCACGGATCGAGGTACCGTCATGATGGGTGCGGAACCAGCCAAGGCCGCGGCTGAGCTGGAACCACAGGCGGTCGGTCCAGCCACGTACCCAGTTGCTGCGGCGCATCCAGTCCAGCAGCCAAGATTGTTGTGCTACCTCGGATTGCGATTCTTCGAAGCGGAATTTGTCGGCCCAGGCCAGCAAGGGGCGGAAAAACAGCTGGTCGTACAGCAAGATGCCGACCAGCATGGCGGCAATCGCCCAGATGATGGCGGCCAGATTCTTCTGATCGATGGCCACCGCGATATAGGAGCCGATGCCAGGCAGCTTGATATCCTGATTGGCCACGGTGATCGCTTCGGCCGCCACCAGGAAAAACCAGCCGCCGGACATCGACATCATCATGTTCCACAACAGGCCGGGCATGGCAAACGGCAGCTCCAGCCGCCAGAAACGCTGCCAGCCCGACAGGCGGAAGATGCGTGCCGCCTCGGCGAGCTCGGGTGGCACATTGCGGAAGGACTGGAACACGCTGAATGCCATATTCCACGCCTGCGAGGAGAACAGCATGAAGATGGCGGCGCATTCCGGGCCGACCAGGCTACCGGGAAACATGGCAATGAACGGCGCCACCGCAATGGCCTGAAAGCCGAGAATCGGCACCGATTGCAGAATATCCAGCGCCGGAATCATCACCTTTTCGGCGGCGCGATATTTGGCCGCCACCGCAGCAAACACCATGCTGAACAGCAGGGAAAAACCCAAGGCAATGAACATGCGCAAGATGGTGCGCAACAGGTAGTAAGGCAGATACAGCGGGTCGAGCGAAATCGGCAGTTCCTGGCCGACCGTGAACGGTCGGCTCATCTGCATGGCGCCAAAGGCGACCGCCACGATAATCGCCAGGATGATCGGCAATACCGCCCAGTCCCAGCGATTGGGGCGCGATTGCGCCATGCCGGTACCGATATGCCGAAACGGGTAGAGCTGAAACATGGACGCCCCTGTGATGCCAACACGGGCCGCCCGGCGGCCCTAGAGATTCATTCGGAAGTGTAGCGCCAGCGCTTTACGCGCTGGCGTCGGACTGGGAAGTTCGGATTTCATCGCGCACCGCTCATAGTTCGACCTGGGTACCCATTTCCACTACCCGATTCGGCGGGATCTTGAAGAAATCGGTCGGGCGCGAGGCATTGCGCTGCATCCAGGTAAAAATATGGTGTTGCAACCAATTCAGCGCCGGCGTCTTGCTGCGGATGATCGTCTCTCTGGACAGGAAGAATGAGGTAGTCATGTCGTCATATTCGAGATCGTGCTGCTCAGCCAGTGCTTCCAGAATGTGCGGCACCGAAGGCTCTTCGCTAAAACCAAAACGCGCTACGACCTGCCAGAAACTGTTGGATAGTCGCCTCACTTTAAGGCGATCTTCTTTTGCAACATAGGGAACGTCGGCCGTCTGAATAGTCAGAAACACGACCTGCTCGTGCAGCACGCGGTTGTGCTTGAGGTTATGCAGCAAGGCATGCGGCGTCGAGTCTTCGCTCCCGGTCATGAAAATAGCCGTGCCCTCCACACGCAACGGCGGATTTGCCTCGATGGAATCCACAAACAAATCGAGCGGCAACTCGCCATCATGAATGCGATGGAACAACAAACGCCGGCCGTTTTTCCAGGTGAACATAATGGCAACCGCCACCACACCCACCGCCAGTGGAAACCACCCCCCCTGAGGAATCTTGAGCGCATTGGATGCGAGAAATGCCAGATCAACCAGCAATAAGCCGCTCAGTAGCAGACGCAGGGCGAGGCGCTTGCGCTTGTCTTCTGTTTTCAGGGCGGCAAACGCAGTCAGTGTGGTCATCACCATCATCCCGCACATGGCAAAGCCGTATGCTGCCGCCAGTTTGCTGGACGATTGGAAACCCAAAACCAATAAAATGACGATGAAAAATAGCGACCAATTTACGCCATTGATATAGATCTGGCCGATTTCCTGATCCGAGGTATGGTCAATATCCATACGTGGAACATAACCCAGCTGAATAGCCTGCCGTGTCAGAGAAAATGCACCGGAGATAACGGCTTGTGATGCGATTACCGTGGCAGCGGTTGACAGTAATACCATAGGCAACAGCAACCATTTCGGTGCCAACATGAAAAACGACTGACCCGCCATTGCCGGGTCATCAAGAACCAAGGCGCCTTGTCCCATATAGTTCAAAAGCAACGCGGGCAGCACAAAGCCGAACCAGCCGAGGCGTATCGGGAAGCGACCGAAATGCCCCATGTCCGCATAAATCGCCTCACCACCGGTAATGGCCAGCACCACCGTACCAAGAGCCAGAAACGCCATCATCGGGTGCAAGAGAACGAATTGAACGGCATAAAAAGGCGACAGCGCCGCCAGTACGCCCGGGTGACGCATGATACCGCCCACCCCGAGTATTGCCAGGGCAACAAACCACACCAGCATGATCGGACCAAATACCTTGCCGACACTCGCAGTACCACGTGCCTGCACCGCAAACAGTCCGACAATGATGGCGAGAGTGATAGGCAGCACATAGTGCGAGAACTCAGGATCAACCAAGCGTAAACCTTCAACGGCCGACAGCACAGATATTGCTGGCGTAATCATCCCGTCGCCATAAAACAACGCAGCGCCAAAAATCCCGAGCAGAATAAAAATCGAGAACTGGCCGCGCCGTCGTTTGGTATTTCGCAGCGCCAACGACATTAATGCGAGTATCCCGCCCTCACCCTTATTGTCCGCACGCAATATGAAGTAAACATATTTGAACGAGACCACGATGAACAAGGACCAGCACACCAGCGACAAGATGCCAAGAACATTGGCAGGGGTCGGCGCAATACCGCTGTGATGCCCGAATGCTTCGTTCAGCGTATAGAGCGGCGAGGTCCCGATGTCGCCATAGACCACGCCCACTGCCGCAAGCGTTAGTCCAGCGACAGCTTTCGGAGTTTGTCCTGTTTGATGACTCATTGTGCCCTGTCCCAGTGTTCGCCTTGGCTGAATGGCGGCGGATTATATGCCCACGCTCTCGCGGTGGATACCGCCGATGTTGCAATGCAATACGAAAACGACAACCGGTCAGCCTGCGAGACTACATTGAAGGCTCGCCGCCATAGCGCACCCAGTCGAAAAACGGTCCGGGATCGGTCTTGCGCCCCGGCGCGATATGACAGTGTCCAAGTAGCTGGGTAACGGGATACGCCGCCTTCAATGCCGCAATCAAGGCATCCAGTGTCGCGTATTGCGCCGGCTCATACGGCCACAGATCGCCACCTTCCAGCTCGATACCGATGGAAAAGTCATTGCAGCGCTCACGCCCTTGCCAATACGACACACCGGCATGCCAGGCGCGATCAAGGCAAGAAACAAACTGCAGCACGCTGCCATCGCGGCGAACCAGAAAATGTGCCGATACCCGCAGCGTTTGCAGTTCGGCAAAACAGGGGTGCGCGGCCGGGTCGCAGCGATTGGTAAACAGGCGCTCGACGCCATCACCACCGAACTGCCCGGGCGGCAGGGAAATCGAATGCACCACGATCATATCGATCTGGCAGTCGATTGGCCGGGCATCATGGTTGGGCGAATCGATGCGAGTCGCCGTGCTCAGCCAGCCCGCCTGGTCAATCTGCATGGCCGCACTCATTCCGGGATATCCGCATAGCCCATACGCCGCTGGATGATTGCCGCCTTGCGCAGCAGGCCGCGTGCATTGCGGTTTTTGTCGTAAAAGCGCGGGTTGGGCACCATGGCCGCCAGCTTGGCCGCCTGCGAGGGGCTTAGCGATGCGGCACTCACGCCATAGTAATGGCGCGCCGCCGCTTCGGCACCGAAGATGCCGTTGCCCCACTCGATCACGTTCAGATAAATCTCGAAGATGCGCTGCTTATCCATCACCGCCTCCAGCATCACGGTAATGGCCGCCTCTTCCAGCTTGCGCAAATAGCTGCGCCGGCCGGACAGGAACAGGTTCTTTGCCAATTGCTGGCTGATGGTGGAGCCGCCAGCGGCAATACGGCCTTTTTTCTTGTTCTTTTCCCAGGCGGCCTGGATGCCTTCCCAGTCAAAGCCTTCGTGCTCGAGGAATTTGGCATCTTCGCTGGCGACCAGCGCCTGCTTGAGATTGTCGGAAATACGGCTGTACGACACCCATTGCTGCTTGAGCTCGGCCTTCGGGTCCTTTTGCTGCAGGACTTCGCGTTGCTCGTCCATAAAGGCGGTATCGGACGGATTGTGGTTACGCCACCACAGCACGTGGGCAAATATCCACAGCTGGTACAGGATGAAAATAAGCAAAAGCGCCAGCAGCAGCCGGCCGAACAGGCGTCGATAGGTCATGGCGGCGCGATTATAGCCGCCCGCAGCGCTGGCCGACGTTCCGACCGGGCAGCCGAGCGTCACGAGCCGCGCTTATCCCGGCTACCATGCTGGCGGGCAGCGCGGTGCAGGAAATGCGCCTGTTTCGAGAAATTGCGGCACAGACCACAAATCAGCAAGTGAAGGCGCATGCGAAAACGCTCAGCCCGACCGAGATCACGGTCCAGGCTGTCGGACACCGCGCGTGTCGTTTCTTTGCATGAATAGATCAACATCACTGCCCTGCCTCTTGGCCAAACCAGTTCAATTCCAGGCAATGCCGCAGGCCCAGACGCGCCCGATACAAAAGCACCGAACAATTGGTCGCGGTGATATCGAGGTTCTGACAGATTTCCTCGATGTCATAGCCCAGCGATTCGCGCATGGCGAATACCATGGCGGTGCGCTTGGGCAGGCGAGCGGCGCATTCCTCGTACACCCGCCAGAAATCCTGCTGCTCCAGCGAAGCATCGGGGTCGGCCCAGGTGCGCGGGCCATCCGATCCCCAATGGCCCTGCTTGTCGAACAGGGTCGCAAAATCGCCGGCGGCATCGCCGTCTTCATCTTCGCGGCTATCCAGCAGCAAGGGGTCGCGCCCGGCGCGGCGCTGCAGATCGATGATCTTGTGCTTGAGTATGCCGGTCAGCCAGGTCTTGACGCTCGATTGCGCGGCAAAGCCTTGCTTGGCCTGCACCGCAGCCAGCAGCGTATCCTGCACCGCCTCTTCCGCCATATCCTCATCGCGCAGCCGGTAAATGGCGTAGCGAAGCAGGTAGTCGCGAAACTCGGCCAGAGCTTGATCGGTAAGGGTGGGTTCAGTCATATCGTTTCGGGCGTGAAGCCGCATCACAACCAGTGAGGCCCGTCACCGAGCGCAAGATGCGCCTCAAGCAGGCGCTGGAATACGGCCGGGTCCTTGCGGTAGGTCAGCTCGCCGCTCTGTGGCTTGTGCCAGTCCCACAGGCGCGACACCCAGAAACGCAACGCTGCCGCACGCAGCATCAGATGCCATTCCTGCTTTTCGGCCTGGCTCAGGGGGCGCACCGACTGGTAACCAGCCACCAGAGCTGCGGCCAGCATATCGTCGATACTACCGTCAGCCCGGCCGCACCAGTCATTCAGGGTAATCGCCAGGTCGTAGATCAGCACATCATTGCAGGCGTAATAGAAATCGATGAATCCGCCGATGCGCTCGCCCTGCATCAAAACATTGTCGCGGAACAGATCGGCATGGATCACCCCGGTGGGCAAATGTGCAAACCGGTGCCGCGCCTGTTCGGCCACCTCGCTGCGCAGCAATGCGCCTTCAGCCGCAGACAGATAGCCATACAGCTGTGGCGCCGCGGCCGTCCACCAGTGCGGCCCGCGCGGGTTGGCCATATGGCCGGCATAGGTATCGGCCGCTCTGTGCATCTGCGCCAGCATGGCGCCCAAGGCGCGGCACTGTGCTGCGCTGGCCAGCTCCACCGGCTCGCCCGGTAGCCAGCTGACGATGATGGTCGGCCGACCATTGAGCCGGTCGATGTATTCATTGCGCAGATTGGCAATCGGTGCCGCGCAGGCAATGCCATGCGCCGACAGATGCACCATCAGATCGACGTAAAACGGCAGCTCATGCGCCGCCAGTGTCTCGAACAGGGTCAGTACATATTTGCCATGGGTGGTGGTCACCGCGTAGTTGGTATTGGTGATACCGGCGGCAATGCCCTTGAACTCGACCAGTTCGCCCAGGGAATAGGCCTTGAGCCAGGACGACAGTTCGGATTCGGTAACGGTGGTAAACACGGACATGGCAATAACTTGGACAGTGTGGCGAGCAAGACGGATAGATCAGGAAGGTGACAAGCACATGGCGCGGCACAGCAGCGCGCAGCGCTGCCACTCCCGCCTTATGGCAGATCGCTCAGAAGCGCTTGATCACCCACATTGGCGGCTTGACCTTGGGGTCAGTATCGCGGCGCACAAAACTGCCGGTGCCGGTATCGTCGGTCAGGTAGTACTCGGGGCCGACCTTGGGCTTGACCTTCTGCATATAGAGCCGGCCGCCGATGCGGTATTCGGTCACCGTCGCATCCTCCTTCTGGACGATGGTCACCTCGGGCTCGAGGGTAGGATCATCGTGGGCACCGGCCGGCAAGGGCGGTGGTGGTGGCACCGGGGTGGGCTTCAGCGGCTCGGTGGCGAGTACGGCGAGGCTGGAAAGAATAAGCAGCGATACGGGAAGCGGGTTTCGCATGGTCGGAAATCCATAAAAGAGTAGAAATACCGCAGGCGCAGTCTCAGATGCGCCCCTGAGGCCGGGCACCCGCGGCGGCTGCCTGCCTCACCGACAGCTGTGCCATTACAAGCTCAGCTGCATCTCACGCTCGGCGGCGCTTGGCGCAAAGCCGCGTGTTTCGTAAAACTTGAAGATCGCATCGACAATCGCATGCGGCTCGTCGATCACCTGCATCAGATCGAGATCGTTCGGGCTGATCATCTTCTCGTTGACCAAGGTGGTGCGGAACCAGTCCAGCAAGCCGCCCCAGAAGGCGCTACCGACCAGGATGATGGGCATGCGCCGGCTCTTGCCGGTCTGGATCAGGGTCAGCGCCTCGCTCAGCTCATCGAGTGTGCCAAGGCCGCCCGGCATCACCACATAGGCAGTGGCGTTCTTGACGAACATCACCTTGCGGGCAAAAAAGTGGCGGAACGTCTGGCTGACATCCTGGTAAGGATTGCCATGCTGCTCGTGCGGCAGCTGGATGTTCAGCCCGACCGATGGCGATTTGCCGTGGAAGGCACCTTTATTGGCAGCTTCCATGATGCCGGGGCCGCCGCCCGAAATCACCGAAAAACCGGCATCGGACAACAGGCGGGCGATTTCTTCGGTGAGCTTGTAATAAGCATGGTCGCGCGGGGTGCGTGCCGAGCCGAAAATGCTCACCGCTGGCTGAATTGCTTGCAAGCGCTCAGTCGCTTCGACGAATTCAGCCATAATCTCGAAAACCCGCCACGCCTCGCGCGAACGGTAGGCAACCGAGGCGGCCATGGCGGCGGCATCGGTATCACTTGGCAACTTGCTGCTGTAAAAACTCATTTTTTTCCCGAAATTCCGGAGCCGGCGCATCGTGCGCGGCTACCACCCTTATTCAATTGGACATCGCATGTCGAAACAAACGCTGCTGCTGATCGATGGCTCATCCTACCTGTACCGGGCGTTTCATGCCCTGCCTGATTTGCGCAGCCCGAGCGGCGCCCCTACCGGCGCGCTATACGGCATCATCGCCATGCTCAAGCGCCTGGTGAAAGAAGTGCCTGCCGATTATATAGGCTGCGTGTTCGACGCCAAGGGAAAGACGTTCCGCGACGATCTTTATCCCGATTACAAAGCACAGCGCCCACCGATGCCGGATGAGCTGCGCAGCCAGATCGAACCGATCCATGCCGCCATCGCCGCCATGGGCATGCCCATCCTGATGGTGGAAGGCGTGGAGGCAGACGATGTCATCGGCACCCTGTGCCGCAGCGCCGATGCCGCCGGCATGCAGGCCATCGTTTCCACCGGCGACAAGGATATGGCGCAGTTGGTCACGCCCAACGTCACCCTGGTCAACACCATGAGCAATGAAACGCTGGACGAAGCGGGGGTGCTGGCTAAATTTGGCGTACCGCCCGGCCGCATCGTCGACTATCTGACCCTGATCGGCGATACCGTCGACAATGTGCCCGGCGTGCCCAAATGCGGCCCGAAAACGGCCTTGAAATGGTTGAGTCAATACGACAGCCTTGACGGCGTGATCGCCCATGCCGACCAGATCAGCGGCGTGGTCGGTCAGAACCTGCGCGACTGGCTGGGTTTTCTGCCCTTGGGCCGGCAATTGGTCACCATTAAATGCGATGTGGACCTGAGCACTGAGCTGGGCGGCAGTTTCGCGGCGCTGACGCCGCGCGATGCCGACAAAGCCAGACTGGCCGAGCTGTTCGAGACATATGGTTTTCGCACCTGGCTGCGTGAGATCAAAGGCGACGCTGCGGTCGGGGACAAGATAGCCGCCGAGGGCAACAGCAGTAGCCTGCGCAGCTTCGCCCCCATCGAAACCCCGACGGAGCTGCGCGCACTCGACCGCGATGGCTATGAAACCATCCTGAGCGAAGCGCAGCTGGACACCTGGATTGCCAAGCTGGACAGCGCCCCCCTGGCGGCGGTGGATACCGAAACCGACAGCCTCGATCCGATGCAGGCGCGCATTGTCGGCATCAGTTTCGCGATTGCAGAAAGCGAAGCGGCCTACCTGCCACTGGCGCATCACTATGCCGATGCCCCGCTACAACTCTCACTCGATGCCGCCCTGGCCAAACTCAGGCATTGGCTGGAAGACGCCAGCAAGCACAAGGTCGGCCAGAACCTGAAGTACGACCAGCATGTTTTTGCCAACCACGGCATTGCCCTTAAAGGCATCGCCGAGGACACCCTGCTGCAAAGCTATGTGCTCGACAGCACCGAACGCCACAATATGGACGACCTGGCCGCCCGCCACCTCGGCTTGCAGACCATCGCGTATGAAGAAGTCGCCGGCAAGGGCGCCAAGCAGATCGGCTTTGCCGAAGTGGCCGTCGATGTCGCCACCCGCTAT
>NZ_JAYRLZ010000299.1:0-4805 GCF_041904975.1 Chitinimonas sp.
ATGGCAAGCTGCTGGTGCTGGTCAATGGCGCTTATGGCAAGCGCATGGCGCGTCTCACCGAAGTAATGGGCCGCCAGGTGTCGGTGCTGGACTTTGGCGAAACGGCGCCGGTCGACCCGGTGGCGGTGGCGCAGCGATTGATTGACGACCCAAACATCAGCCATGTCGGCCTGATCTATTGCGAAACCAGCACCGGCATTCTCAATCCGCTGGCAGAAGTGGCAGCGGTGGTGGCGCAGGCCGGCCGCAAGCTGATCATCGACGCGATGAGCGCCTTTGGCGCGCTGCCCTTGTCGGCCAAGGAGCTGGCTTTCGACGCGGTGATCGCCTCCAGCAACAAATGCCTGGAAGGCGTACCCGGCATGGGCTTTGTGCTTGCACGGCGCGAGGCACTGGCCGCCGCGCAGGGCAATGCGCACTCCTTGTCGCTGGATCTGCATGACCAGTGGCAATACATGCAAAAGACCGGGCAGTGGCGCTATACCCCGCCTACCCATGTGGTGGCGGCATTCCGCGCGGCGCTCGATCAGTTTGACGCCGAAGGCGGCCGAGTGGCGCGGATGGCCCGTTACCAAGCCAATTGGCCTGCAAGCTTTCCTACCGCCAGCCTTGCAGGCACCCATCATCGTCACGGTGCATGCACCCAAGCATGGCAACTGGCAGTTCCGCGAATTCTACGAGCGGGTCAAGGCACTGGGCTTCGTGCTCTATCCGGGCAAGCTCACCGAGCTGGAGACCTTCCGGGTCGGCTGCATCGGTGCCATCGGCCAGAGCGACATGCTGGCAGCGGTGGCGGCGATGGACCGGGTGCTGCGCGAGATGGGCATCCGCAGCGCCTGAGCCGCCTCAATTTCATATCCGCATCACACAGGACTATCCATGTACCGCTATACCCGCCACTACCAAGGCCCGATCGAGGCTGTGATCTTTGACTGGGCCGGCACCCTGGTCGACTTTGGCTCATTTGCGCCAACCCAGGTATTGATCGACGCCTTTGCCGGCTTTGGTATCGAGGTGAGCCTCGCCGAGGCGCGCCTGCCCATGGGCCTGGCCAAATGGGATCACATCGCCGCACTGGGCCGGCAGGCCGGCGTGGCGCAGCGCTGGCAGGCCAAGTTCGGCCGCGCCATTAGCCGCGACGATGTCGATGCGCTGTACGCCGCATTCATGCCCTTGCAGATCGCCAAGGTCGGCCAGTATTCCCGGCCGATTCCCGGCGCCATCGAGCTGCTGGCCGCCCTGCGTGCGCGCGGGGTGAAGATCGGCTCCTGTTCCGGCTACCCGCGGGCGGTGATGGACCGCCTGTTGCCGTTCGCTGCCGAGCAGGGCATTGCGCCCGATCATGCGGTGGCGACCGATGATCTCAAGCCAGGCGGCCGTCCCGGCCCATGGATGGCCCTGGCCAATGTGATCGAACTCGGGGTGCAGGAAGTGGCAGCCTGCGTGAAAGTGGACGATACGGTGCCCGGTATTGCCGAAGGCCTGGCGGCAGGCATGTGGACGGTGGGCTTGTCGCTATCGGGCAATGAGGTGGGGCTGAGCTTGGACGAGCTGCAGGCGACGCCCGTGGCCGAGCGCGAGGCACTGAAGGCGCGGGCCGAGGCCAAGCTGTATGCGGCCGGCGCCCATTATGTCGTCGACACCATTGCCGAGCTGCCACAGGCGCTTGCCGCTATCGAGCAGCGCCTGGCGCGGGGCGAGCGGCCGTGAATGGCCATAGCGATGTCGCCATCGTCGGCGCCGGCATCGTCGGTCTGGCCCATGCCTGGGCGGCGGCACGGCGCGGTCTGTCGGTGACGGTGTTCGAGCGCGACCGCTGCGCGCGCGGCGCCTCGGTGCGCAATTTTGGCCTGGGCCTCGCCGTGGGCCAGGCAGCTGGGGAGATGCGCGAGCTGGCGCTGCGCTCGCGCGAAAGCTGGCTGGAGATCCTGCCGGCGGCCGGCTGCTGGCATAAGGCGGGCGGCAGCCTGATCGTGGCGCGCAATCAGGCGGAATGGGCGGTGCTGGAACAATTCCAGGCGCTGCGCGGCGCCGACTACGGCACCCGCCTGCTCGGCACGGCGCAACTGGGCGAATTCGGCTTGCAGGGCTGTGGCGGCCTGTTCAGCGCCAGCGAAATCGCACTGGAATCGCGCCGCGCCATTCCCGCCATTGCCAGCTGGCTGGCCGAGCAGTATGGCGTGCGCTTTGTTCGGGATACCCAGGTGAATAGCGTGGAAGGCGAGCGGCTGGAGACCAGCCGTGGCAGCTGGCAAGCCGGGCGCACCATTATCTGTAGCGGTCACGATACCCAGACCCTGTTGCCGCAAGCCTTCGCCAGTCTGAGCATACGCCGCTGCGCCTTGCAGATGCTGCGCCTCGCCAACCCCGGTCTGCAGCTTGCTCCGGCGCTGATGACCGGCTTATCGGCCCTGCATTACCCCGCCTTTGCCGACTGCACGGCGCTAGCCGCCTTGCGCGAGCAGGTGGCGCAATATGAGCCGGCCTTGCTGGAACACGGCATCCATCTGATCGTGCAGCAGGTCGGGGAGGGCGGTGAATTGATCATTGGTGATTCACACCACTACGACAGCAGCCCCGCGCCGTTCCACCGCGAGCTGGTCGACACGCTTCTGCTGGACTTGGCGCGCAGCGTGCTGGGGCGGCCCCTGCAGGTGGTGGAGCGCTGGCAGGGCATCTATGCCAGCGGCGCGCGGCCCTTTGAGATTTTGCAGCAGGGCGAGACAATCAGCGCCGTGCTCATTACCGCTGGCGTCGGCATGAGCATCGCCTTTGCCCTGGCCGAACGCCAGTTTGCCCATTAATGTCGGTTGCCGGTCGTGTTCATGAGTGATTCCCCCGCAGTTATCCGCCGTGCCGGTACGTCGGTATGGCGCCAGATCGAAGAGGCGCTGGCTGCCGACATCCTGCAGGGCGCTGTCGGTGAGCGTCTGCCCAATGAAACCGAGTTGGCCGAGCGCTTCGGGGTGAATCGGCATACGGTGCGCCAGGCGATCAAGGCGCTGGCCGAGCGCGGCCTGGTGGAAGTGGTGCATGGCCGTGGCACCTTTGTCCGCGATGATCTGATCGACTACCAGCTGGGCCGGCGCAGCCGCTTCGCCCATAGCGTGGCCAAGGCGCGCCGGGCCGGCAAAAGCCAGCTGCTGCGGGCCGTCACCGTCGCGCCACGCGCCGATATCCTGGCCATGCTGGAACTGCCGCCCGGCAGCACGGTGCTGCAGATCGACTCCTGGGATGTGCTGGATGAGCGGGTGATCGGCGTATGCAGCCAGTATTTTCCGCTGCCGCGCTTTGCCGGCTTTGATGAGGTCTACCGCGAGACTGGCAAGACCCATGACGCGCTGGCGCGCTTCGGCGTCGCGAATTTCCAGCGCAAGCTCAGTCGCATCACCGCCCGCCTGCCCAGCCGCGAGGTAGCCCAGCAGCTGGGCCAGCCGGCCACCTTGCCGATTCTGTATGTCGAGACTGTCTATGCCGACGAGGCCGGCACGGTGATCGAATACGGCATTACCCGCTTCAGCAGTACGGCGGTGCAGCTGGTGATCGAGCCGGAATAGCTCGATCGCTTGGCGGTGGTTTTTGGCGGAAGCACCCCATGCGTCGTTCCCGCCTAGGCGGAACCCACGGAAACCATCGGCCCGGATGCCCGCCTGCATGGGCATGACGAATGGTCTGGTGCTGCTGTGACCCCCATCCGCCTATCGGGCTGCGATGGCCGCTCGTTATCCATTTGGCATGGTCTCCACAATTGCTCCCAATTTGCCTCCGACCATGGCCGCATGCCTGCACCGGGCATGGTCGAACCCTGCAGGGCAGACCAACGGTGTGTATGGCACGCTGTGCGGCGATGCTAAATAAGCAATGGCGAATATGCTGATTGAGTGCACTCATCTTCCGTGCCTCTGCTGCGCAGCTTCCAGTGATCTGCAGAATCGACGGAGCAAACCATCATGTATCTTTGGGCGCGAAGCAAACTGGTCATGGCAAGCCTGGCAATCCTGGGTGCAAGCATGACGGGGCAGGCTGCCAGCCTGGGCAACGCCAGCCTCAGCGGCAATACCATCAGCGCGGCCATCGTGCCGGATACGAACGAGCTCAACCAAACGGCCAAGGTTTATGTGGCGGCGTTTTACCAAGGCGCATGGCTGATCCGTGGTGCCGGCCTGAATGACTGGCAGCCTTATACCGGCGGCACCTTGCCGATTGCCCAGCAGCTGGTGCTGCGGCCGCAATCGCCGGTGGTGCTCAGTGATCTGAGCATTGCCAGCAAGCCAGGCCTGGTGCTCTATCTTGCCTATAGCAGCCTGCAGGCCGGTATCAATGCACCGGGGCATTTGCGGGCGGTATATACCGTGCCGGGCGGGCCGAGCCTGCCCGATACTCCCCGACCGGTGGGCTTGCTGGCACCGGTGGATAATGGCGAGGGCGCCTCGGCCACCTTTACCAGTGCCGGCAGCATTGATACCGGCAATCTGTTTTTCAAACCGCTCGGTAACGGCCGCGCCTGCGCCTCCTGTCATGACCAGGGCGCGGGCTGGAGCATTACCCCCGATACCCTGGCCAGGCGTTTCAGCGCCAGCAATGGCCTCGACCCGGTGTTCCGCCTCAATGACGGCGCCAATTCGCCCAATGCCAAGGTGGATACGCAGGACCAACGCTTTGCCGCCTACAGCATGTTGCGCAGCAAGGGCCTGATCCGCGTCGGTCTCGGTATTCCGGCCGGTGCCGAGTTCACCCTGGCGGCGGTGGACGACCCCTATGGTTATGCCTCGGCCAAGGAGTTGTCGCTGTTTCGCCGGCCACTG
>NZ_JAYRLZ010000300.1:0-4798 GCF_041904975.1 Chitinimonas sp.
TTTTGGCAATGACGCCATCAACGATCTGATCGGTCAGCGAGCAAGGGCTGTCGGGGTCGAGTTGCAGCATCGATTCAACTGTACTGGATGATGATTCAATACATCGTGCCGCAAAACGGCGCCCCTTGTATATGGCGAATTGGCTGCGTACGGCGCGATACTCGATGCAAATGGCTCATTGGCTCGCCCGGTGAGCCAGTACATCTACCAATACAGATCAACGGAGCTGCCATGTCTGATACCGAGCTGAATCTTCAGCCCTACTGGATGCCGTTCAGTCATAACCGCTACTACAAGCACGATGCCGAGCACCGCGTGCACCGCATGCTGGCCAGGGCTGAGGGCAGTTACTACTGGACTACCGAGGGCCATAAGCTCTACGACGCGCTGTCGGGACTATGGTGCTGCGGCCTGGGTCATCGCCATCCAAAACTGGTCGAGGCGGTGAAGCAGCAGCTCGATGTGCTGGACTACGGTACTGCCTTCCAGATGGCGACGCCGCAAGTGTTCCGACTGGCTGAGCGCATCGCCGCGCAGGCGCCGGCCGGGCTTGAGCATGTGTTCTTCTGCAATTCCGGCTCGGAAGCGGTTGATACCGCCCTGAAGACGGCACTGGCTTATCACCGCGTGCGCGGTGAAGCGCAGCGCACCCGCTTTATTGGCCGCGAAAAGGGCTATCACGGTGTCGGCTTTGGTGGCATTTCGGTCGGCGGCATGGTGGCCAATCGCAAGATGTTTGCGGCCGGCATGCTGCCCGGCGTCGATCATCTGCCGCATACCCACAATTTGCAGCAAATGGCCTTCAGCCGAGGCGAGCCGGACTACGGTACGCATCTGGCCGATGAGCTGGAACGCCTGGTGGCGCTGCACGATGCGTCCACCATCGCGGCGGTGATTGTCGAGCCGATGCAGGGCTCGGCCGGTGTGATCGTGCCGCCCAAGGGTTATCTCAAGCGCCTGCGTGAACTGTGCAGCAAGCACGGGATCCTGTTGATCTTCGACGAGGTGATCACCGCATTCGGACGGATGGGCAAGCCTTTCGCCGCACAGTACTGGGACGTCACGCCGGACCTGATCACCTTTGCCAAGGGTGTCAACAATGGTCTGGTGCCGATGGGCGGGGTGATTGCCAGCAAGTCCATATACGATGCCTTTATGACCGGGCCCGAGCATATGGTGGAGTTCTTCCACGGCTATACCTATTCCGGTCACGCGCTGGCGGTGGCCGCTGCCCATGCCACGCTCGATGTGCATGGCGAAGAAGGTACCTATGCGCAGGTCAATGCTCTGAGTCCGGTGCTGGAAGAGGTGGTGCATAGCCTCAAGGGCGAGGCCAATGTGATCGATATCCGCAACTGCCAGCTGGCGGCTGCGGTCGAGTTTGCGCCGATTGATGGCAAACCAGGCTTGCGTGCGATCCGGGTGTTCGAAGAGGCGCTCAAGCGCGGCGTGTTGTTCCGCTTTACCGGCGACATCATCGCCATGGGGCCGACCTTCGTGTCCTCGCCCGATGAATTGAGCAATATGGCCGAGGTGCTGCGCGCCTCGATTCGCGCTGCGGGCTGAACCAGAGCGGGTGCCGCGCAAAAGTGCGGGCCGTGTTCGCAAATCAGGAATCAGGACTCATGGGCAAGACAATCAATCACTGGATCAATGGCGCTATTGCCGAGGGCAGCTCGGGGCGTTTTAACGATGTTTTCAACCCGGCCTCCGGCGAGGTGACAGCCCGGGTCGCTTTGGCCAGCGCTGCCGAGCTCGATAGTGCGGTTAGCGCGGCATCGGCAGCGTTTCCGGCCTGGGCCGCTACGCCGCCACTGCGCCGTGCACGGGTGATGTTCAAGTTCAAGGAACTGCTGGAGCGCCATGCCGATGAGCTGGTCGCTGCCATCTCGACCGAGCATGGCAAGGTCAGGGCCGATGCCCATGGCGAGCTGATCCGTGGCATCGAGGTGGTGGAGTTTGCCTGTGGCGCGCCACACCTGCTCAAGGGCGAGTTTGCCGAAAACGTCGGCACCGGCGTGGATAGCTACAGTCTGCGTCAGCCGCTGGGCGTGGTGGCCGGCATCACCCCGTTCAACTTCCCGGCCATGGTACCGATGTGGATGTTTCCGCTCGCACTGGTTGCCGGCAATACCTTTATCCTGAAGCCGAGCGAGCGCGATCCATCCACCTCTTTGATCCTGGCGCGCCTTCTGCGGGAGGCGGGTCTGCCTGACGGTGTGTTCAATGTGGTGCAGGGCGACAAGGAGGCGGTCGATGCCATCCTTGCGCACCCCGCTATCCAGGCGGTTAGCTTTGTCGGCTCCACGCCGATTGCCCAATACATCTATTCGACTGGCACGGCCAATGGCAAGCGGGTGCAGGCCTTGGGTGGCGCCAAGAACCATATGGTGATCATGCCCGACGCCGACCTGGACCAGGCGGTGGATGCCCTGATGGGCGCCGCCTATGGCTCGGCCGGCGAGCGCTGCATGGCGATTTCGGTGGCGGTAGCGGTGGGCGACGAGGTGGCCGATGCACTGGTGTCCAGGCTGGCGCCCAAGGTCCGCGCGCTGAAGATCGGTAGCTGGGATTCATCCGCCGATGTGGAGATGGGCCCGTTGGTAACGCGGGTACACCGCAACAAGGTAGAGGGCTATATCGAGGCCGGTGTGGCAGAAGGCGCTTCCCTGGTGGTCGATGGCCGTGGCCATGTGGTGCCGGGGTGCGAGGGCGGTTTCTTCCTGGGCGGCTCATTGTTCGACCATGTCAGCACCGCCATGACGGTGTATCAGGAGGAAATCTTCGGGCCGGTGCTGTGTGTGCTGCGGGTCAAGTCCTATGAGGACGCCATACGCATCACCAATGAGCATGCCTATGGCAACGGTACGGCGATCTTCACCCGCGATGGCGATGCGGCGCGTGACTTTGTCGCGCGTATCCAGGTGGGCATGGTGGGGGTGAATGTACCGATTCCGGTGCCGATGGCCTTTATGAGCTTTGGCGGCTGGAAGCAGTCGCTATTTGGCGATCATCATGCCTATGGTGCCGAGGCGATCCGCTTCTATACCCGGCTGAAAACCGTGACTGCGCGCTGGCCGCAGTCGATCCGCGCCGGTGCCGAATTTGTCATGCCGACGATGAAATGACCGCGGGATGCCCTCTGCAGGAGGCTGTCCCGCTCAGAACGCGCCTTTCTTGGCGCCGGACAGGATGCGGCTCCAGAACTGGTTGCGCAGGGCATTGTCTTCCACCGGCTGCAGCCAGACGATCTTGTCCCGCTCAGCCAGGCCGGGCGCGGCCTGTACCGTATTGGCCAGGCCCTGGCGCTGGGTGAGCAGGCGACCCACTTCCAGGCTGCTCATATGGTTGATCCAGCTGGCGGCCAGCGCCATGTCGCCAGCCCCTTTCAGCACCGCCCAGCAGTCCAGCCAGGCAATGGCGCCTTCGCGCGGGATCACATAGCCGACATCAAAGCCGGCGCTCTTCAACAGCTGTACCTGCTGATTGCCATAGTTGCCGAACATCAGCACCACATCGTGGTCGCGATACTGTTTGACGGCATCTTCGGCCGAGCCGAAAAACACCGGGCGATTGGCTCGCAATGCCACCAGGCGCTTCACCACGTCGCGGAACTGCTTGTTGTCGAGCTGGAAAGGGTTGCTGATGCCCAGGGTCAGCGCGGTCAGGCTGAAATTATGGTTGCTGCCCTCATACAGGGCGATGCGCCCGCGGAATTCGGGGCGCCATAGTGCCGACATCGAAGTGGGTGGCGTGGGGAATACTTTCTTGTCGTAGATCAGCCCCATTTCCGAATAGGTGTAAGGCACCGCATAGCGCTTGCCATCGCGCTCGATACCCGGCACATGGCGGAAGCGTTTTTGCTGGTTCTGGATATTGGGTATGCTGCTTGGTGCGATTTCATTGACCAGCTTGGCATCGATATAGCGCTGCAATTCGCCGGTATTGAGCGCCAGTACATCGTAATTCATGCCGCCATTGGCACTGGCCAGGCTCCACAGCGCATCGTCAGTGTCGACATAGGTGATTTCAACCCTGGCGCCGGTCTTTTGCTCGAAGCTGCTGACCACATCCGGGTCGGTATAGCCTTGCCAGGCCAGCACCCTGAGGGTGGGTTGCGCCCAGCCGGAATGGGCAAGCAGAAGGACAAAAAATAAGCGGAAGATGATATGCATCCGACCAGCTTAGCAAATAGCCGGTTTTTTGCGCCAGCAATCCGGCAAGCTGGAGCGCAGCTGCCCACGCGGAATTTCACGAAACAAGCAAACAGGAGTTGAGTGTAGTGAGACAGACAATGATTTATTCCCTCGTGGCCCTGGCCGCTTGCGCAGTGGCCCATGCCAAGGACAAGCCGGCGCGGCCCAGTACGGCCGATATCATCAAGCAGGCACCAAGCGATGCCTGGCGGCCGCTGGATGCGCAAAATACCGTGGTGATGGATGTAAACGGCAGCCAGGTGATCTTCGAGTTGGCGCCACGCTTTGCGCCACGCCATGCCGAGAATATCCGCAAGCTGGTGCATGAGGGCTATTTCGATGGCCTGGCGGTGATCCGCGTGCAGGACAACTTCGTCACCCAGTGGGGCGACCCGGCGGATGACGAAAAAGAAAAGGAGAAACTCAAGCCCCTGGGCTCGGCCAAGCCGAAGCTGCCGGCCGAGTTTTCCATTGCGGCCAAGGGCTTGCCGGTGACTCGGCTCCAGGATGTGGATGGTTTTGCGCCGCAGACCGGTTTTATCGATGGCATGCCGGTCGCGCTGGACCCGAAAAAGAATATCGCCTGGATACCGCACTGCTAT
>NZ_JAYRLZ010000301.1:0-4789 GCF_041904975.1 Chitinimonas sp.
GTATACTTTTTTGTTTATTTATTTACATCACCGATCTACACTGCCGACTCCGCTCCCCGCCCGAGGTCACCATGCATCCCCGACTCTTGATCCTGTCTGCCTGCCTGCTCGGCCTGCTATCCACCATAGGCGCGGCCTTGCCCTATCCCATCCTGCCGCCGCTGTTCGCGGCAACCGCCCACAATAGCTTCAATCACTTCCTTGGCCTGCCGCCCAAGCTGCTGTTCGGCCTGGCGCTGGCGATCAACCCGCTCGGGCTATTGATCGGCTCCGCCTTGCTTGGCCCCTTGTCGGACCGTTATGGCAGGCGGCCCATGCTCTTGCTCACCACACTCAGCTGCGCTGCATGCCACGCGCTGACTGCCATCGCCCTGCTGCTGCAGTCCTATCCGCTGTTCATCCTCGCCCGCTTTGCCGCCGGCCTTACCGAGGGCAATGCCCCGGTGGCGCGTGCCATGCTGGCCGACCAGCTCGACGGTGAACTCAAGGTCAAGGCCTTCGCATGGTTCAATAGCGCGCTGTATATGGGTTGGCTGATCGGGCCGATGGTTGCCGCGCTGACCATCGGTTTTGGCCTGACGGTGCCGTTCTGGCTGGCAATGGGCGCGCTGCTGCTCACCGCCGCCATGGTGGCGCTGGCCATCCAGCGCCAGGCGGTGGCAGCCGTCACCCAGGGTGTCTGGCAACTGGTACGCGAACGCCATGCCTTCACCCTGCTGGCGCACCGCGAGCTGCGCACCCTGTTTGCCATCCAGCTATGCCTGACTCTCGGCGTGACGGCGTTTTACGAGTTCTACCCATTGTGGCTGGTTGAATTTGCCGATATGCGCTCGCAGGGCATTGCCGTGGTTACTGCCGCACTATGCGCGGTAATGGCCGGCTCATCCTCCGTGCTCGAGCGCTTTGGCGCCGGCAGCCCCTTGCGCCGCGCCGCCCTGTTTGCCAGCCTGGTCGGGCTGTCGCTGATGCTGATCAGCGCCTCGGGAGCCAAGCTCGGCATCGCCGCCATCGTGATGGCCGGCCTGCCGATCGCGCTCTACAACGCGGTGATGCCGGCGTATTGTTCCGACCGTTTCGGTCACCTTGGCCAGGGTGCGGTGATGGGCCTGCTGGCCACCATTTTCTGCATTGCCAATATCCTGGTTGCCCTGTTCGGTTCGCTGCTCACCCTGCTCGATACCCGACTGGTGCTGGTAGCCGGCGCCCTGTTCGCGCTAGGCTCGGCCTGGGGGCTGAAGCGCTGGCAGGCCGACAGCGACTCAGCGCCCGCCGACACGCATCCAATACAACAATCCACCCCGACATGAATACCGCCGAACGCATCCTCTACCTGCTCAAGACCCGTGGTCCGCAAACCGCGCAAACGCTGGCAGGCGAGCTGGAGTTGACCTCCATGGCCACCCGCCGCCATCTCGAGGGCTGGCAAGAAAAAGGCTTGCTCAGCTATGAAGACCGCAGCGAAGGCGTCGGCCGACCCGCGCGCTACTGGCTGCTTACCGAGGCCGGCCACGCGCGCTTTCCCGATCGGCATGGCGAACTGACCGTGGCGCTGATCCAGCAGATACGCCAGCTATTTGGCGAAACCGGCCTCGCGCAGCTGATCACGGCACGCGAGCAGGAAGCCGAGCGCCTCTACACCAGCCAGCTCGATGGACAGAGCACAATGCGCCAGCGCGCCGAAGCCCTGACCAGCCTGCGCAATGGCGAAGGCTATATGGCGCAATTGCACGAGCAGGACGATGGCAGCCTGCTGCTGGTGGAAAACCATTGCCCGATCTGCGCCGCCGCACGCAGCTGCGAAGGTTTTTGCCGCTCGGAACTGGCCATATTCCAGCGCTGTCTGGGCGATGGCTGCACGGTGGAGCGCACCGACCACCTGCTGGCCGGCGCGCGCCGCTGTGCCTACCGCATCGTGCCGGTGCAAGCATGAGCACGGTGCAGCTGAGCTTGCTGGGCGGCAAGATGGCCACAGCCATCGAGCTTGAGTTGCCCGCCGGCGGCAAGCTGATCGACGCGGTACGCGATCTGGCACGCGATGGCCAGCTGCCGCTGTACTGGCGTTGCGGCCAGGGAACCTGTGGTGCCTGCCTGGTTTACCTGAACCACGCCGAATCCGGCCAGCGCTCGGTGAGCCTGACCGCGAAGGAGCGCAATGTGCTGCTGCGCATCGGCCAGCTCGATGGCGACAAAGCCACCTTGGTCTACCCGGACAGCCCCACCCTGCCACGGCTGGCCTGCCATGTCTTGCTGGAACCGGGCTGGCTGGCCGTGAGCTGGTAAATCGGCGCCAACGCCGCCCCAGCACCGCCTTCCAGCAAGGGTGGTTCGGGAAAACGCCAATTCGCGCTATGCTGAATAGCTCAGAGGAGCCAGCATGCGTGTACTCATCCACGGTCTGTGCTGCCTGTTGATGGTGGCAAGCCATGGCCGCGACACCATCAACTGGTACGAGGCCGACTTCCCCCCCGCCCATATCGAACGTGGCCGCCTGGCCGGCCAGGGCTATAGCGATATGCTGCTCAAGCGGCATATCGAGCCGGCGCTATCCGGTTTCAGCCACCAGCACACGCTGGCACCGGTATCGCGCTTCCTGCACGATGCCGGCAGCAACCCCAATGTCTGCTCGGCGCAGATTTCACGCACCGCCGAGCGCGAACGCACCCTGCTGTTCTCGCAACCCACCCTGACCTTTCTACCCACCGGCCTGATCGTGCGCGAGGAAGATATCGGCCATCTGGTCGGCCTGCTCGACGGCCATGGCCGCATCTCGCTATTGGCCTACCTGAAGCAGACACGCAGCACCATAGGCGTGGTCAGCAGCCGCGCCTATGGCCCGCAGATCGACCCGATGCTGGCCGGCGCCGGCAGCCGCGTGGTGCCGGTCAGCGCCAGCGGCGCCTCGATCAATCTGCTGCGCATGCTGGTGGTAGGCGGGCGCATCGACGCCACGCTCGGCTACTCGTTCGAGCCGGTATTCAGCAGCCAGGAACACCCGGAAATCACCGGCCGGCTGGCCTGGTTGCCAATCAGCGAGCAGCCCGACACGCTGACCTCGCATATCGCTTGCTCACGCAGCGCCACCGGCCAGGCGGTAATCAGCGAAGTGAACAAGCTGCTGGTGCAGCGCGACAGCGCCGAGCAGATACAAGGCTATTACGAACAATGGCTGGACCCGGCCAGCCGCGAACGGATTCGTGCGCTGCGCAATCGTGGTGGGAATTGAGCGGACTTCCTACAGCTGCGCTTATGCGCCTACGGCGCGGATGATTTGGAAGTCCGTGAGGCGCAATTCCCGTAGAGTGCAATTGAAGCGAAGCGCATTGCACCGAATGTGCGGCCTTGGGTTTTATGCGCCTGCGGCGCGATTGTTTTGAGCGGGGCCCGTCCCGCGGCCGGGGTACTTTCTTTTGCTTCGCCAAAAGAAAGTACCGAAAGAAAAGGCGACCCGACGGCCTCGCCGGCCTTTGGCCGGTTCCCTGCGCTCCTCACAGCTTGCGGCCGGGCCAGAACTCGCCTTGGCTGCGCCAAGGCTCAAACATGCTGTCCCGGACTACCCCGCAAGCTGCTGCGGTGCTCGGCGAGGCCGACGGGAATGGGGCTCACCGTAGCTGGCGCTACAAGTGTTCGGTGATTGTGGGCGCGCTGCGCCCGCCTTCGCGGCTGAAGCCGCCCCTACAAAAGCCAAGTCTCGTCAAGCCGCATGTATTACTATCCAAACATGGAGTTTGCGGCAGTAATCGGCACGTCTGAATTCACCTCGCGGCTTTCTTGAAAATAATTGCGAACCAATTAACTTGGTTTGCGATTAATGACGGAGCATTAGAGATGCCAAATTGGCCTGAGCAATTAAATGAAGCAAGACAGCAGTATTTATCCGCCATCAAATCAGAGATACCAAGACTTAAGGATCAATACGAGCTGACTATTCCGGAGGTAGCATTGGAACTACCCAACAGAGGGGCGAGTCCTTTTTGCTACTGGGTGGTGGATATTGGATGCAGGAACGGCGACAACTTTGTCCCAGTTGAAATAAATTTGGACACCGTATCAAATATCAATTACTCAGCAGGATCGACTTGCGGGACTGTGCGGATTTTAAACCTCAACTGGAATGATGCGATTTTTTCTATTAACGGCAACCCAAGCGATGTGCTGGGTTTTGAGGCGTGGGTGGTTAGATGGCTGGATCTGGACGAGACCAGGACTCCTGACGATGATGGATTTAGAGGTATCGTCCACGGGGTTACCGAGCCACAGCTTTTAAACGGTTTTTGGGGATTTTCCGTAGACTTAGGATCTGCACCAGTAGATGCACTAATCGAGCTGATTGAACTTTTGCAGCAAGGCGGCATATCTGAGATTTCTATACACACGGATACTGGATTCCATCAATAAAATCTGGAAAAGGCCGTAACGCGTAAAGCCTTTGTAGGATGCAATTGAAGCGAAGCGCATTACACACCATGTGCAGCTTTGGGTTTTATGCGCCTGCGGCGCGAATGATTTGAAGCGGGGCCCGTCCCGCAGCCGGGGTACTTTCTTTTGCTTCGCCAAAAGAAAGTACCGAAAGAAAAGGCGACCCGACGGCCTCGCCCGGCTGCGCCGGGTTCCCTGCGCTCCTCACAGCTTGCGGCCGGGCCAGAACTCGCCTTGGCTTCGCCAAGGCTCAAACATGCTGTCCCGGACTACCCCGCAAGCTGCTGCGGTGCTCGGCGAGAGCCGACGGGAATGGGGTTCTCCGTAGCTGGTGCTGCGTGTATTCGACGACTGTGGCGGGCTGCGCCCGCCA
>NZ_JAYRLZ010000302.1:0-4770 GCF_041904975.1 Chitinimonas sp.
CCGGTATCCATCCGCTTGAAATGCGTACGCAGATCGAGCTTGTTCTTTGTAATCACATAGTATATCGGCACCAAAAAGCCGGAAGTGGAAGTCGGCTTCCCCAATGCCAGCGTATACTTCCCCGGGCTGCCGACCACATCTTCAAGGCTTTTTACCGGCCCGGATTTACTAGCCAACAGCAAAGACGAGTAACCCTTGCTACCATTCGCCATCACATGCTTGGCAATCACTTCGGCATTCGATTCAAGCACAGCTTGCAGCGCCGCTTTTTGCCCGAGCCAGGCCACCTGTATTTTACCGTCAGCCAAGCCCTTGATAATAACGCCATAGTCCTTTGATGCAATTACCGAAACGGGCATCTTAAGTTCAGCCGCCATATCATCAATCAGCGGCTGCCATTTTTTCACCGCATCCGCCTCGTCAGTCGGGGCTATCAGTCCAAAAACGATTCCTTTCGAATCAGCCGCCATCACATGCATTGGAAACAATGTCGCCAGAAACAGCCACAAGATAGAAAACACTGAAGACAATACTCTCATTCCAAACCCCTTTCAAAACAGGCAGCGGCATCGCCGATTGACGTTTCATGCATATTTTCAGCTACTTGCAAAGGCTGGTTATTACCCAGAATTATATATTTGTCAAGACAGCTCATATGAATGGCACAGCGTCTGGCCTATCTACCGGGGCGCGAGCCGGCCAGCCTGGTACCGCAAAGAAAAGACCTCGCGCCCGCTTGCAGGCATGCTATACCGCAGCCACGCCATCCCTGCCGCCAGGCCATCATGTTATCGCGCATGCTGTCCCTGCTATTTGTGCTCCATGCCGAGCTTGCCGGCGCGGCATGCAGCCGTGTGCTGCGCGTTCCCTTCGAAGAATGGCCGCCTTACTCGTTCACCGGCAGCCAGCAAAAGCCGCAAGGCATCGAGGTCGACATGCTCGATGCCATCACCCGCCAGGCCGGCTGCACCGTGCAATGGGTGCCCGATCTGCCACGCAAGCGGCGCTGGCTGTATCTGCAATCGGGCGATATCGACATGCTGCTGGCTGCGTCCGACAGCGGGCCGGCCGGCGAGCGCGCCGCCATGTTCAGCAAGCCCTATCGCCACGAAACCATTTCTGCCTTTGTCATGGCCGACTCCGATCGGCACACCGGATTGGCATCGCTGCAGCACATGCTGGCGCATCGTGTCAGCGTAATCGGGCAGACTGGCGGAGGCGGCGGCTTTCCAATGGCAGAACAATTCAGGGCGGCCGGCCTGCTTACGCGCTATGAGGAATACAGCCACGGATTGAAACTACTGCAGGCTCGGCGCGGTGAAGTACTGATTGGCGATCGCTGGGCGGTGGAATACGCGGCGCGGGCACAGGATGTGCGCCTGCGCCGCCTGGCTTTCAACGTTGCCGATGGCGAAGTGGCCTATATGCTCAGCCGCAAAACCTTGAGCAGTGCCGACCTGGCGGCCATCAACAGCGCCATTGAACGCCTCGACGCCAATGGCACGCTTGCACGCATCCGGCGCCGCTGGATGGCCAACCTTTAGGTCTATTTGCCACATGGCTGCGTGGCCGTGAACCGGGGTTGCGCAGTGCTCGAAATTCACCTGTACACCAGTACATGGCGGTTTCTGCGTGCCGGCCCCCCCCAGCTGGCAACCCCTAGCTGATGTTGCAATCAGCCTCCAGGCGACGCTCAGGCGGACAGCAACCTGACGCCATAGCCGCCACCCATCGCCTCCAGCGCAAACAGGCGATCGATATTCGGGTGCTTGCCCGGATGCAGGCGCGCGTCGTCAGCATGCTCGCCATACAACCATTGGCCAAGCCGTGCCGCCTTCGGGGTAATGGCGCCGAATTGGCGGTACAGCGCCTGGTAAACCGCCAGCGAGCCGGCCTGGCCGGGCTTGTTTTCGATTACCGCATCGAGCTTGCCATCGCGCCAAAGTTGCAAGCCAACCAAGCCTTGCACCGATGGCAAGGTGGTGAGCACCTCGGCAAATGGCAAGGCAGGGGCGATTTGCAGCAGGCGCTTGCTGGCATCCTTGAACGCAGCCGCCTTGCTATCGCGCAGCCACTCGAACAGCACCATTTCGCGGCTGACCACGGCAACGCCCGCCGCAGCGAGGCGCGCCAAGGCCTGCGCCTTGTCGGAGGCAGCGCGCGAACCGATGGCGTCGCTCACCACATAGACCTGCTTGCCGGCGGCTTGCAGGTCCAGCGCGGTTTGCAGCACGCACACATGGGCCTCGATACCGCAGATGATCACCTGGGCGCGGGTATCCAGCGGCAGGCCGTTCAGGCACTGCGCAGCCACGCAGGAAAACGCCGTCTTGGCTACGCTTGGCGCCTCGGGCGCTGCAGCACGCAAGGTGGCCAGGGTGGCGCCGAGTGCCTGTGGGTATTGCTCGGAAAACGCCAGCGGCACGCCGCATAGCTGCGCCGCATCGATCAGCCATTTGATGGCTGCCACGGTGCGCGAGCCATCGTCGATGGCCGTGATCAGCTTTTCCTGTACATCGACAACCAGCAGGGTCGAATCAGCCGCCTTGATCAGCATGGCAAGGTCTCCTTGTTGTTATGGGGAAGGCCTATCGTAACGCGTGACTCTGACCCGCTTCAAAAAATGGCGGGCGCCCGCAGGTTTCAAGCGGCTGCCTGTTGCTTATTCCGCCTCATCCATCCAGCACATCTGGATCGCTTCCAGGATCTTTTCACCGCTGCGGTTCGGTTCATCATCAAAGCCATCCAGGGCCAGCACCCAGTTGCGCAAATCGACGAAGTTGATCGTCTTGGGGTCCAGATCGGGGAATTTGTCGGCCAGTGCGATGGCAATTTCGCGCGAATCAGTCCACTTCATGGCAGTACTCCTTGTGACGTCGGGGCGGATACCTAGCTACCCGCCTGGAATGCAACCGGCGCGCCGCGCCTATTGCTGCTTGATATCCGCCAGCGGTGCGCCGGTAATGGCGAGCAAGGCTTGCGGCGTCAGGCGGCACACGCTGTCGCTGGTACCGGCCGCCACCCAGATATACGGGTATTGCAGCAGATCGCGATCCATAAACAGCACCGGCGCCTGCAGGTGGCCGAACGGCGCCACGCCGCCGATGGCGAATCCGGTCTGGCTGCGGACAAAGTCGGCATCGGCCTTAGCCAGATGTTCGCCCAGCAAGGCGGCCACCCGTGACTCATCGACCCGGTTGGCACCGCTGGTCACCACAACGACGACGCGACTGCTTTCCACTGCACGCAATACGATGGACTTGGCGATTTCCGCCACGCTGCAGCCGATGGCCGCAGCGGCATCGGCTGCCGTACGGGTGCCGGCCGGGAACACCTTGACCTCGGCGTCGATACCGGCTGCGGCCAGCACGGCCAGCACACGTTGTTGACTGCTCAGCGGCGTATTCATGCGTGTGCCCGCTTGCAATGGCGCCGACGCGACTTCTTTTTGCAGGCGGCGGCCGACTTGCTCACCGGCGGAAAAGCCTTGGGCAACTCGCTCAAACTACCGGCCGGCACCGACACGCTGCTGGCTGCCTGCACCGGGCTAGCGTTTTGTCCGGCCGCCCATAGCGGCGCCAGCAGCCAGGCCGCAACGATGGCCATCTGCCAGCGCCGACTAGACATCCCAGTCCTTGTCATAGTGCTCACGCGCATGGTTGATTGTGTACTTGGGTATCTCGACCGTCAGGTCGGCATTGGCCACCAGCGCCTGGCAGGACAGCCGCGACACACTGGTCAGACCCCAGGCCTTGTCCAGCAGATCGTCCTCTTCTTCCTCGCTCGGCACGAGACTGTTGAAGCCCTGCCGCACGATCACATGGCAGGTGGTGCAGGCGCAGGACTTCTCGCAGGCATGCTCGATGGCGATATCGTGCGCGATCAGCGCATCGCAGATGCTGGTACCGCTGGCGGCATCGAAGCTGGCGCCAGCAGGACACAGCTCGGCGTGGGGCAAAACAGTGATGATGGGCATGGGAGCCTCTTTCGCAATTCAATTCATTGGCAGCATTCGCTTGGCAGCACCCAGCGCAAAGCTGACTGCTCGGTTTATTCAAGCTCGGCCAGTTTATGGCCGGTAAGGCCGCGCTGCACCGCGCGATCCATGCGCCGGCCGGCAAATTCGGTGCTTGCTGCATTGAGCTGCTCGGTAGCCTGGCGCAACACCGCCACCTCGCTTCCGGCATAGGCGAGGCCAAGGGCGGCAATGGCAGCATCGATGGCAGCGCGCTCTGCGGTATCGAGCATGTCGCCATCGGCAGCCAGCGCCAGCGCAATGGCATTGAGCAGGCTTTCCGCCTCCACCCGCGCCTCGCCCAGTGCGCGCGCCTGCATATCGTCACGGGCGTGGCGCATGGCGTCTTGCAGCATGGTGGCGATCTCGTCGTCACTGAGGCCATAGCTGGGCTTCACCGCAATACTGGCTTCCACGCCGCTCGACTGCTCGCGGGCCGACACGCTCAGCAAACCATCGGCATCGACCTGGAAGGTGACGCGAATCCGCGCCGCACCGGCCGCCATCGGCGGAATGCCGCGCAATTCGAAACGGGCCAGGCTGCGACAGTCGCTGACCAGCTCGCGCTCGCCCTGCACCACATGAATCGCCATCGCCGTCTGGCCATCCTTGAAGGTGGTGAATTCCTGGGCGCGGGCGGTGGGTATGGTGCTATTGCGCGGAATGATCTTTTCGGTGAGCCCGCCCATGGTTTCCAAGCCCAGCGAGAGCGGGATCACATCGAGCAGCAGCCATTCCTCCCCCCCCTTAGTGCC
>NZ_JAYRLZ010000303.1:0-4762 GCF_041904975.1 Chitinimonas sp.
GGCGTTTTCCACTTCGGCCGATAGCCTGAGCGCCGCTGCCATGGCGCCGCCCGAGCTGATGCCGGCAAAGATGCCTTCCTCGCTGGCCAGCCGGCGTGTCATCTGCTCGGCCTCTTGCTGGCTCACTTCCATGATCCGGTCGATCCGGGAAAAGTCGCAAATGCCCGGCACATAGTCGGCCGGCCATTTGCGGATGCCGGGAATCTGCGCGCCATCGCAAGGCTGCACGCCGATAATCTGCACGTCAGGATTCTGTTCTTTCAGAAAGCGGCCGGTGCCCATGATGGTGCCGGTGGTGCCCATGCTGGAAACAAAGTGGGTGATCTGCCCGGCGGTATCGCGCCAGATTTCGGGGCCGGTGCCCTCGTAATGCGCCAGCGGGTTATCCGGGTTGGCGAACTGGTCGAGAATGATGCCGCGACCTTCATCGCGCATGCGCTCGGCCAGGTCGCGCGAGCCTTCCATGCCTTCGGCCTTGCTCACCAGGATGATCTCGGCACCAAACGCCTTCATGGTCTGGCGCCGCTCGATGCTCAGGTGCTCGGGCATGATCAGCACCATCTTGTAGCCCATCATGGCTGCCGCCATCGCCAGGGCGATGCCGGTATTGCCACTGGTGGCCTCGATCAGGGTGTCGCCCGGTTTGATGGTGCCGCGCGCCTGGGCGCGGCGGATCATGCTGAGCGCCGGCCTGTCCTTCACCGAGCCGGCCGGATTATTGCCCTCTAGCTTGGCCAGCAGCACATTGCTGGTATGGCCGGGCAAATGCTTGAGCCGCACCAGCGGGGTGTTGCCAACGAAATCTTCCAGTGTCTGGTACATGCTTGCACTCCGAGGGAGGGTGCATTGTAACGTGCCGGCTGTGCCGGCCTTATTCCAGTACGGCTTAAACAAACGCCCCCGCTATGGCGGGGGCGTCGGGTGGAACGGCTTCAGGCTATTTCTTGGCCTCGGCCTTGTCGGTCTTTTTGTCGGCTTTCTTGTCGGACTTGGTGTCCGGCTTCTTGTCAGCTTTCGCCTCGCTTGGCTTGGCCTCAGCCTTTGCCGCAGCTGCGGCGCCGTCCACGGTCACTTCGCTGCGGAATTTATCGATGGTGGCTTTGCCGATACCCTTGACCTTGTCCAGATCATCCACCGATTTGAACGGGCCATTTTTCTGCCGGTAATCGACAATTTCCTTGGCCTTGGCCGGCCCGATGCCCTTGAGCGTTTCCAGCTCCGCCTGGCTGGCGGTGTTCAGATTGATGGCGGCGAATGCGGCGACCGACATCAGCAGGGCAAACATTGCAGCAAGCAGTTTCTTCATGGCGTCTCCAGACAAAGGTTTGAGGGGCGTTTGACTGCCTGCGCAGCATAGAAGCCAAGGCACCCCTATCGCAATGCCTTTGTGGGAGCAGCTTGCGGCCGCTCCCGCCGCCGATCAGACCGTGGTCCAGTCCAGGATCACCTTGCCCGATTGACCGGACAGCATGGTTTCAAAGCCGGCCACATAGTCGTCGACCGGGAACTGATGGGTGATCATCGGCGAGAGATCCAGGCCTGACTGCAGCATGGCGGCCATCTTGTACCAGGTCTCGAACATTTCGCGGCCGTAAATACCCTTGATGATCAGGCCCTTGAAGATCACCTGGTTCCAGTCGATGGCCATGGTGCCGGGTGGAATGCCCAGCAGGGCGATCTTGCCGCCATGGTTCATCGCTTCCAGCATGCTGCTGAACGCCTGAGGATTGCCGGACATTTCCAGACCGACGTCGAAACCCTCGGTCATGCCCAATTCATTCATCACCAGCTTGAGGTTTTCCTTTGCCACATTCACCGCACGGCTGGCGCCCATCTTCAGTGCCAGATCGAGCCGGTACTGGTTTACATCGGTGATCACCACATGGCGCGCGCCGACATGGCGGCAGATGGCCGCCGCCATGATGCCGATCGGGCCGGCACCGGTAATCAACACGTCTTCGCCGACCAGATCAAAACTCAAAGCGGTGTGGGTGGCATTGCCGAAGGGGTCGAGAATCGAGGCGATTTCGTCGGGAATATCATCGGGAATCTTGAAGGCATTAAAGGCCGGGATCACCAGATACTCGGCAAACGCGCCTTCGCGGTTCACGCCGACCCCTGTGGTATTGCGGCACAGATGCACACGGCCGGCGCGGCAGTTGCGGCAGTAACCGCAGGTGATATGGCCTTCGCCCGAAACCCGGTCACCGATCTGGTAGCCCTTTACTTCCGAACCCATGCCGACCACTTCGCCGACATATTCATGGCCGACATGCATGCCGATCGGAATGGTCTTTTGCGCCCAGTCGTCCCATTTCCAGATATGGATATCGGTGCCGCAAATGGCGGTCTTGCGGATCTTGATCAACAGATCGTTGTGCCCGACTTCGGGCTTCTTGACACGCTGCAGGGTAAGGCCTGGCGCGGCTTCGGCTTTGACGAGTGCTTTCATGTTTATCCCTTCCGAAGGCAAAACCTGTAGACACTGAGAACAGGGAGGACACAGAGAGCACAGAGGAAGGCCAAAACTCAGCTGGTTTTCTCTGTGTGCTCTGTGTGCTCGGTGCTCTCTGTGTCTACAGATTTTTGGTTGTTAGATCACGCCCAGTTCACGGCCCACGGCGATGAATGCCGCCACCACCCGGTCGATATGCTCAGGCTCATGCGCCGCGCTCATCTGGGTGCGGATGCGGGCCTTGCCCTTTGGCACCACCGGGAAGCTGAAACCGATTACATAGATGCCATGCTCCAGTAGCTTGGCAGCCATCTCGCCTGCCAGCTTGGCGTCGCCCAGCATTACCGGGATGATCGGGTGCTCGCCCGGCGCCAGGGTAAAGCCGGCGGCGCTCATCTTGCTGCGAAAGCGCTCGGCATTGGCTTGCAGCTTGGCACGCAGGCGCGGGCCGTCAGTTTCCAGAATGCGGAATACTTCGAGACTGGCAGCCGTGATGCTGGGCGCCAGCGAATTGGAGAACAGATAGGGGCGCGAGCGCTGGCGCAGCATATCGATGATCTGCTGGCGGCCGGCGACATAGCCGCCCGAGGCGCCGCCGAGGGCCTTGCCCAGTGTGCCGGTATAGATATCAACCCGATCGGACACGCCGCAATGCTCGGGCGTGCCGCGGCCGTTTGCGCCGATAAAGCCGACCGCGTGCGAATCATCGACCATTACCAGAGCCTGGTACTGGTCGGCCAGATCGCAGATGGATTTCAGGTCGGCAATAAAGCCATCCATCGAGAACACGCCGTCGGTGACGATCAGCTTGAAGCGTGCGCCGGCGGCGGTGGCCGCTTCCAGCTGGGCCTTCAAGTCGCTCATATCGTTGTTTTTGTAGCGATAGCGCTGTGCCTTGCACAGGCGCACGCCGTCGATGATCGAGGCGTGGTTCAGCTCGTCCGAGATCACCGCATCGGCTTCACCCAGCAGGGTTTCGAACACGCCGCCATTGGCGTCGAAGCAGCTGGAATACAAAATGGTGTCATCGGTGCCGAGAAAGCCCGAAATCGCGGCTTCCAGATCCTTGTGCACGGTTTGCGTGCCGCAGATAAAGCGCACTGAGGCCACGCCATAGCCGTAATCGTCCACGCCCTTTTTGGCAGCGGCAATCAGGCGCGCATCGTCGGCCAGGCCCAGGTAGTTATTGGCGCAGAAGTTCAGCACTTGCTGGCCGTCGCGCAAGGCAATATCGGCGCGCTGATGGGTGGCGATGACGCGCTCGGGCTTGAAAAAGCCGGCGTCACGGATCGCGTTCAGCTCGGTTTCAAGGTGGGCTAGATAGGCGGGGTTCATTGTCTCTCCTCGGTCGGCTTGGTAAGCCGGTTGGTGCCGGTTTGGCGCAGTGTCGGCGATTTTACACCGGCGCCGCCATCGGGCGAGATTGGCATTCCGCTTCCATTGAGGCATGCAGGCACGCTGTCCATGATGTAACCGTGGCCGGGCGTATTGCGGAGCATCCATGATATGGCGAGGTTTCAAGCCGCTGCCCCGCTGCTACACTGCCAGCCATCGCCCATCCTCAAGCTTGCGCAATGAGCCATAACGCCAATCAGTTCGATCTGTTCAAGAGCCGGCGCTTTCTGCCTTTGTTTGTTACCCAGTTTCTCGGGGCTTTCAACGACAATCTGTTCAAGACCGCCATGCTGGTGATGATGGGCTGGTTTGGGCTCAAGTTTGCCAATATTCCGCCGGCCAAGCTCACTGCGGTGGCCAGTGCGGTATTCATCCTGCCGTTCTTTCTGTTTTCGGCGCTGGCCGGACAGATGGCGGAGAAGTACGACAAGGCGGTGCTGGCGCGGGCGGTGAAGATGCTGGAAGTGTTGATCATGGTGATCGCCACCGCCGGCTTTTATCTGCGCGACGCCAATATCCTGATGGTGTGTGTGTTCCTGATGGGTTTTCACTCCACCCTGTTCGGGCCGCTCAAGTATTCGATCCTGCCGCAATACCTGAATGAGCAAGAGCTGCTGGGTGGCAATGGCCTGATCGAGCTGGGCACCTTTGTGGCCATCTTGCTTGGCGAAATTGCTGGCGCCATTCTGGTCGAGCGCAATCCCGACAATGCCATCCTGATCGGCGGTGCCTGCATTGCAGTCGCGCTGATGGGTCTGGCGTCCAGCCAGGCGATGCCGCCGGCGCCGCCGCAGGCGGCATCGCTCAAGCTCAACTGGAATATCTTTTCTGAATCGTGGAACATCATCCGGCTCAGCCGCCGCAATATGTCGGTGTTCCATTCCCTGATGGGCATTTCCTGGTTCTGGTTTT
>NZ_JAYRLZ010000304.1:0-4754 GCF_041904975.1 Chitinimonas sp.
AAGCGACGTTTCAGCGGCGCTCCTGCCGCCATAGCAGGAACAAGGCAAACAGCAGCAGGCTGACCGATGGCAGCGTGGCAACGGCGGCCGGCGGCCAGTCATACAGCAGACCAAAGCGCGCGGTCAGTACATTGACGAAGTAAAAGCCCAGGCCAAGCATGATGCCGACGAACAGCTTGATGCCGATGCCGCCCGAACGCCGGTTGGCGTGGGCAAAGGGCAGGGCGATGATCAGCATGGCAATGCAGATGAAGGGATAGGTCAGCTTGGTCCACAGGGCAATGTCGAAGCGGCTGGTCTTTTGCTGGTTCTTGCGCAGGTTCTCGATATAGTCGAGCAAGCCGGCAATCGGCATCTGCTCCGGTGCCACCATCAGCACCGCCAGCATATCGGGCGTCAGCACCGCGTGCTGCCAGATGTAGTTGGGAATATGGTCAAGCTTGACCGAGTTCGCATCAAAGCGGGTCAGGGTGATATTGCTGAGCAGCCAGTTGCGGCTGGCCGGCTGCCAGTAGCCATGTTCGGCATAGCCGTAATAGTTGAGGCGCCGGTTAGCGTCGAACTGGTAGACGTTGACGTGGCGCAAGGTCTGGTCGGGCAGGATCTGCCGCACATTCACAAAGCTGTTGTCGTCCTTGAGCCACACGCCGGAGCGGTTGTCGGTCGCCACCACCTGGCCCTTGGCCTGCAGGCGCAGCTGGGTAGCGGCCCGCTCCGAACTGGGTGCCAGGTATTCGCCGACCAGCAAGGTGGCAAGTGCGAACAGCAGGCCGGCCGTAGCCAGGATGCCCAACACGCGGCGGATCGACAGGCCGCCGACCCGCATCACCGTGTATTCGGTGTGCTGGTTGAGCATGCTCATGGCCACCATGCCGCCGATCAGTGCGGCAATCGGCATGAATTCATAGGCATGGCGCGGCGCCAACAGGACGACATAGATCAGCATGCGGCCAAAGGTGTAATTGCCCTTGCCGAGACTGCCCAGCTCATTGATCAGATCAAAAAACAGGAATAAGCCGATCAGCGCGATCAGCACATACAGGCTGGTCAGCGTGACTTCGCGAATGATGTAGCGGCTTAATGTTTTCATCCACGAGGCCTCGCGCGCCACTGAAACAACGCTACGACCAGCAGCAGTACTGCAATATGCAGCGGCCACATACCAAGCCAGGCCGGCATGCGGCCGGAGGCCAGCCAGCTTTCATTGAGGTTGATCAGATTGTTGTAAATGGAAAACAGCAGGCCGGCCGCCACATAGTTGAAGGTGCGGCCGATACGCGGATTGACCTGGGCGAGCGGTATCGCCAGCAGGGCCAGCAATACGGCGGCGATCGGAATGGCAAGGCGCCAGCTCAGCTCTGCGCGCTGCTCGGCCTGATTGCTTTGCCAAAGCAGCAAGGATGGTGTGGCGGATATCGCGGTGTTCACCGGACGACGCTCATGCTCGTCGATGCGGATGCGGCTCTCGCCAAACTCCACCACCCGGTAATTGGCGTGGCCGGGAATGCCCTCGTAGCTGCGGCCGTTACGCAGCACCATAAAGCGCTGGCCGTCTGCATGGGTATCGAGATAGCCCTCGGCGGCAACGGTCAGCGTTTGTTTTTCCTTGTTCTGGGATTGCACGAACACATTGCGCGCCGCGCCATTGCTGCCGGTGAAGTTCTCGATGAAATACACCTTGTCGCCATCGGATGACTCTTTGAAGAGCCCCGGCGCTACCGAGGACAGGTCATCACGCGAGGCAACATGTTCGCGGTATTCCTGGCTCTTTTGCCGCGCCCACGGCGTCAGTCCGAGGCTGAGCAGGGCGGCAAGCAGCGCCATCGGAATGGCGAAGGTCAGCACCGGCCGTATCCATGCAGTCATCGGCAGGCCAGAAGACAGCCACACCGCCATCTCGTGATCGCGCCAGGCGCGGCTCAGTGCGGTGAGGACGGTGACGAACACGGTAACCGACAGCAGCCAGGGCATGGTGGCTAGCACATTGAAGCCGATCAGGCCGATCACCGATGAGGAGGAAATGCTGCCGCTGGCTGCCAGGGTCAGCAATTTGGAGCTGCTGCTGACCAGCAAGATGCCGAGCAGGACAAAGAACAGCCCGGCGGACAGCACGCCGAATTCGCGCAGCATGGCGCGCTCGAACAGACGTTCCGACGGAATACAGTGACGAAGTAGTGGAATTTTTGCGCTGGATGGCACGGCGTTTTGACTTTTGTCGAACGAATTCGGAAAATCGCTCGAATTTACCGGGTTATTCTGCGTTCCTGCCAGAAGCAGGGGCGCTTTCAATTTATGCAGCTGACGGACCGATCGCCAATCCCGGCGGTTGCCGCGCCGCGATCTTACAGGAGTCCTCCGTGGAAATCATTGCCAAGCAAGCCAGTGCCGACAAGCATAAGGCCAGTGTATTGGTGCTCGCCGTTCGTGATGGCAAGCTGACTGCCAGTGGCAGCGCCGTTGACAAGGCTGCGGCCGGCCAGCTTTCCGCTGTCATCAAGCTTGGTGATCTCGAAGGCAAGGCCGGCAGCACCGTGCTGCTGCACAAGCTTGCCGGCGTAGCCGCCGAGCGCGTCGTGCTGTTGAGCGTCGGCAGTAGCGACAAGGACTATCGCGATGCTGCACGCGCTGCTGTGCGCGCGGCAACGGCCGCCGGCGGCGAGCTGGCGCTGGCCTTGCTGGAAGCAGCGCCGGCTGGCCGCGATGCTGCCTGGGCTGCTGAAGAGCTGGCCGTGGCCGCATTTGATGCCAGCTACAAATACGACACCACCAAGAGCAAGAAAGACGACAAGCCAGGCATCAAGAAGGTCAGCCTGTTGGTCGCCAAGGGTGAAGAGAAGGCCGCCGAGGCTGGTATTGCCGCTGGTACCGCGCTGGGCGAAGCGATCAATCTGGGCAAGGACCTGGGCAATCTGCCGCCGAACTTCTGTACTCCTACCCACCTGGCCAATACCGCTAAGAGCATTGCCAAGCAGTTCGGCATGAAGGTGGAAGTGCTGGAACACGCCGATGTCGAAAAGCTCGGCATGGGTTCGTTTATCTCGGTGGCCAAGGGTTCGACCGAGCCATTGAAATTCATCGTGCTCAAGCATGAAGGCGGTGCCAAGGGCGATAAGCCGGTGGTGCTGGTGGGCAAGGGCATCACCTTCGACTCGGGCGGCATTTCGCTCAAGCCGGGCGAAGGCATGGATGAAATGAAATACGACATGATGGGCGCCGGTTCGGTGATCGCCACCATGCATGGCGTTGGTCGCGCCAAGCTGCCGCTGAATGTGTATGCGGTGGTTGCCACCTGCGAGAACATGCCGGCCGGCAATGCCAGCAAGCCGGGCGATGTGGTCACCACCATGAGTGGTCAGACGGTGGAAATTCTCAATACCGATGCCGAAGGCCGTTTGATCCTGTGTGATGCGCTGACCTATACCGAGCGTTTCGAGCCAGCCGCCGTGGTTGACGTCGCCACCCTGACCGGCGCCTGCGTGATTGCGCTGGGCCACCATGTCACCGGCCTGTACGCCAACAAGGATGCGCTGGCGCAAGAGTTGCAAGCGGCTGGCGAGCAAGCGGGCGACCGTGCCTGGCAGATGCCTTTGTTCGACGAATACCAGGATTCGCTCAAGTCCAACTTCGCCGATATCGCCAATATCGGTGGCCGTCCTGGCGGCTCGATCACCGCTGCCTGCTTCTTGTCGCGCTTCACCAAGAAATACGACTGGGCACATCTGGATATCGCTGGCACCGCCTGGAAATCGGGCCCGGCCAAGGGTGCCACCGGCCGTCCGGTGCCTTTGCTGACCCAGTTCCTGCGTGGCCGTGCTGCGGCCGCTGCCGCTGTGGCCAAGCCAGCAGCCAAGGCTGCGCCGAAAGCGGCTGCCAAGGCGGTCGCCAAACCGGCAACGCCTGCAGCCAAACCGGCAGCGGCCAAGCCAGCCGCAGCCAAGCCAGCCGCAGCCAAGCCAGCGGCAGCCAAGCCTGCCGCGAAGCCCGCCGCAGCGAAACCGGCCGCCAAGCCGGCAGCAAAGAAGAAGTAAGTGACACAGCACACCCGGGTCCGCTTTTACTTCAATGTCGCCGGCTACGACTCGGCTTTGCGCCAGTTGCTTGGCAAGGCTTGGCGATATGGGCTGACCGTCGGTGTGCTGACCGAGTCAGCGCCTGCCTGCCAGGCGCTTGACCGCATGCTGTGGGAGGAGCCGAACACCGGCTTTCTCCCGCATTGCCTGGCGGGTAGTCCGGTCGCGGCGCAAACGACAATCTGGCTGGCGCATCAGCTCGATGCGCTACACGGGCGGCAGGTGCTGTTCAATCGCTCGGGTCAGGATGTCCTGCCCGGCTTTGCCGGTGAGCAGCTGGTGGAGCTGGTTGCCCGTGGCGATGAGGAGGGGGCCGAGCAGGCGCGTCAGCGCGTAAGGCGCTATCGTCAAGCCGGATACGAAGTCGAATTTACCGATATGGCAACTCACCATGGCTGAAGACCCGCTCGCCCCGTTTGAATTTGACGACACCAAGCCGCCAGCGCTGTTGGGCAAGATGGATGCCCTGATTGCCCGCCATCGCGGCAGCGGCCCGGATCTGAGCGTGCCGGTACTCACCGACTTGGCACCTGCGGCAGGGGCGGGCGCCATACCGGTGCTCACCGAGGTGGACCCCATCATCGGCGATGAGCTGATGTTCACCCCCGAGGAAATCCGCCCCGACGATTTCGCCCCGCCGCCCGAGCCAAGGCCACCAGCGCCGGTGCCACCGGCGCCGCCGGG
>NZ_JAYRLZ010000305.1:0-4739 GCF_041904975.1 Chitinimonas sp.
TTTGATGGAACTGCTTGAGCGGCTAAGCCAGCAAGGCCCAAAGACCAATCAATCATGCATGGCAATGGCGGTGGCCGGGCTGCGCAAATTCTGTTCTGCCAGATTGTTGACCGCATAGCCGCGATCGCGCAGCCAGTAGCTGAGGCGGTTGTCGGCGTAGCCGCCAGAGAATTGCTTGCGCAGCGATTTGTTTACCAGCGTAAGGAAGCGGGTATCGCCACGAACCAGGCCGATGCTATACGGCTCCACCGACAGGTAGTCGCTGCTGATCGCCATTTCCTTGGCCGCACTGCCGATGGCGCGCAGGCCATCTTGCAGCAGGATGTCGTCCTGGACATAGGCCTGTGCTTTGCCGGTGAGCACGGCATTCACCCCTTCGGCAATGCTGTTTACCCGCAACAGCTTGTAATCAATGCCTTGCATAAACAAGGCAAGTTGCGACTCATGCGGGGTATTGGCAGTCACTGCGATAGTGCCACCATTCAGGCCGGCAAAACGATGGTCGCCGTTATTGATCTGGGTGCTTTTACGGGTGAGCAGACGGGTGCTGGTCACATAGGTATTCAGGCTGAATGCAATATCACGCTGGCGATTACTGGTAACGGTGGTACTGCCGCATTCCAGATCGATCTGACCGCTGGCCACCATGGACAGGCGGTTTTGCCGGTTTACTTCCACCGTCACGGTTTGCAACGGTTTTTGCAATTCAAGCGATAAATCGTCGACGATCTGTTTGCACAGATCGACTACATAGCCTTGTACCTTGCCATTTTCAAAGTAGGAAAATGGTTTGGCATCGGAACGGTAGCCGATTTTCACCGTGCCGGATTCCATGATGCGTTTCAGAGTGGCAGAATCCGAAATGGCGGTGGTAGTAACTCTGGCTTCACTAACTAGACAGAGCAATAGCAACAGCAGCGGGCGTAAAAATTCCATTATCGACTTCCTGAATCTCTTCGTTGATATGCCTGGGTGCATGGCGATATTTTGTTTGGCCTGATCAGCTGCTGTATCTGATATGTATTTATTAAATACAGACGGTAGCAGTGATCGCGGCATATTTTTCAGCTTGTCATGCTGATATGTTTTTGATTATCACGGTGCCTGCCGCGCGCTGCGATGAATATTGGCTAATGGGCGCTAAGCGATTGCTAAGCTCAGAGAGCCATGATGCAGGGGAACAGAAGCTTACGATGGGAATATGCGATCGACATGTGAGGCTGACTTCATTCTGACGTGGATGTCCTTTATTCGTCAAGTTCTTGTAAATATACCGGTCCTTGAGTCGGCATGCGCGGATCAGGAAATGGCTTCGGTTCAGAATAATATTGCAATTCTGGTCAATTTTCTGATTGGCTAGAGTCTGACTGCTGTGGCGTAATTGGATACATTCTTGTCAGAAATGATCTGTAATTTACGGGTAAGTTCTTATAGTGACAATTGCGTATCGATATGGCAAATCGTACCAGATAACCGATATGCAGAATTATCTAAATGAGTCTCTGTCGCGATGATTCAAGCAGTCAGTAAAAACAGGTGAGCTTGAGGTACGTGTTGATGACAGGTGAGTTCATCAGCAAGGTATATTGGCGGCGATTGATATTGCAGGAGTCATCGACTTGATGCTGAATATATACTCGCGGCTTGCCATGCCATCCCTGAACGAATCGAGTGTTTACTTTACGTTACGGCTGCGAAAATCGGGTCATTTGCTGAAAACACCGCTTTATTGATTTTTCGCGGCACCGCTCCAAGCAGTTTGCTTTTGCAATGCGTGTCGAATGAATCGCGCCGCGCTTAGCCATGCGGCAAACAAGTTGCAAGGCGCTGAGGTTTTTCGATCACTTTGTTTACATGAATGCAAACAGTATCGATGCAGTTTGCAGGTTCGAACGCGCTGCGAGCCCCGATGGGGGCGATGTCTTGTCCTGCCGCATGCTCCAAGTCTGTAAGGTAGCCATTGCTGCATGGGTGATACGAACTGTCGTAATCTTGATGCCCGACATTGGCCATGGTGCGTTTCGGTCTTTCCAAGCATTTCAAACCGTGTTTGAATAGGGTTACCGTTCAAACGCTTGTTTGAAATTGCTGCCGAATCCGGCAGTCAATGCGGTTTTCACGCTGGCCATCCGCCGGCGTTTGCTCACCTCGCTGCCAACCGCAGCGAAATGCCGGGCCGGTTTCTGGCCCGACGCCTGCTGTGAAGCAGGCATGTTGCATGCCATTCGAACACTGGATAGTGAAGTTGGTGTCCGGCTTGTTGCCGGGTACTGAACGTTTCGACGCCAGCGCAAGCGGGCTTCGTTTCCAAACCCAAGGCGTAGACCGCCTTCGGTTTGGAAATGAAAACAGGCGAGGTGTAGTTCATGAAGATAGCCATCCCCAGGGAAGCGGCTGCGCGGGAAACCCGCGTGGCGGCCACGCCCGAAACCATCAAGAAGTATTGTGCGGCCGGCCATACCGTCCTGGTGCAGAGCGGCGCCGGTATTGCTTCGGCCATCAGCGATGCCGCGTTGGTCGAGGCTGGTGCCGGCATTGCGCCCGACTATGCAGCAACGGTGGCCGAGGCTGAGTTGCTGCTAAAGGTGCGCGCACCAACGTTCGAGGAGCTGGCGCCGATCAAGCAGGGTGCGGCGGTCATTGCCCTGTGCGACCCGTATCGCAATGGCTTGCTGGCCGACTACGCCGCCAAGCAGCTCGATGTATTTGCCATGGAACTGGTGCCCCGCACTACCCGCGCGCAGGCGATGGATGTGCTGTCTTCCCAGGCCAATATCGCCGGCTACAAGGCGGTGCTGCTGGCTACCGAGTTTTATCCACGCTTTATGCCGATGATGATGACCGCTGCCGGCACGGTGAAACCGGCGCGAGTGCTGGTACTCGGTGCCGGGGTAGCCGGCCTGCAGGCGATCGCGACGGCCAAGCGCCTCGGTGCGGTGGTGGAAGCATTTGATGTACGGCCGGCAGCCAAGGAGCAGGTGGAGTCGCTTGGCGGCAAATTCGTCGAAGTGCCGCTTACTGACGAGGAAAAGCGTCAGGCCGAAACGGCGGGCGGCTATGCCCGTGAGATGTCGGACGACTACAAGCAGCGCCAGGCTGCGCTGGTCGACAAGCATGCGCGCGCTGCCGATATCGTGATCACCACCGCCTTGATTCCGGGCCGGCCAGCGCCGGTACTGATCCAGCCGGAAACCGTGGCCGGCATGAAAGCGGGCGCGGTGCTGGTTGATCTGGCGGTGGAAAACGGCGGCAACTGTCCGCTGTCGCGCCTGAATGAGGTGGTGACGACTGATGGCGGGGTAAAGCTGGTCGGCTTTGCCAATCTGCCCGGCCTGGTCGCCGCCGATGCCTCGGCGCTGTATGCGCGCAATCTGCTCAATTTCACCGGCCTGCTGCTCGACAAGGAGCGTGGCTACGTGCTCAACCGCGATGACGACATTATCGCCGCCAGCCTGCTCACCCATGACGGCGAGCTGTTGTTCGGCAAGGCGAAGTGAGCCAGCAGGTCGGGATTTATCCCGACAGCGGCGCCAGTCGGGATGAATCCCGACCTACAGAACCCCTATCCAAGGAGCAAGCTCCATGAACACCACAGAAACCATGGCTCAGACCGCCACGCAAGCCGGTGCCCAGGTAGCGCATGCCGTGCAGCAACTGCCGGTCGAGCAATTATTGCAAACGCCTTTCGTGGCGACTTTCACCATCTTTATCCTGGCGATTTTTGTCGGCTACCACGTGGTGTGGAACGTGACGCCGGCGCTGCATACCCCCTTGATGGCGGTAACCAATGCGCTGTCCAGTATCATCGTGGTGGGGGCGATATTGCAGACTGTCTACATCGGTGGCGAGGCCTTCTCGCTCACCTCCATCCTCGGCGCGGTGGCAGTGTTCCTGGCCAGTGTGAACATCTTCGGCGGCTTCGCGGTTACCTCGCGCATGCTCGACATGTTCAAGAAGAAGAAAAAGGCCTCCTGATGTTGAAGCCTGCACAGCCTCACCCGGCGGAGCCGGGTGCCAGCCGCCATTCGATTCTCCAGCGTGCTTCGCTGATTGATCCTGCCGCTTCCGCCCCCGCCGCTGCGGGGGAACTGCGCCACGTCGCAATCCGAGCCAGGTCGGGTTTCAAGCCGACAGGCAAGCTCGGACCATTTTCGGCTGGCTTCAATAGCGCTGCCGGAATGACTGTCTACCCAAGAAACCGCTTTTCCCTTGGCCCGATCTGCATGCCTGTCGTCGGCAAAGCCATGCCAGGAAAAGCGCTTTGCAAGGAATTTCTATGAGCCACATTGCCCAATACGCAGACTGGATCTATCTGGTCGCCGCCATCCTGTTCATCCTTACCCTCAAAGGCCTGTCCAGCCCGACCGGCGCCATTGCCGGCAATCGCTACGGCATGGTCGGCATGGGGCTGGCAGTCCTGGTGACCCTGGTGCTGGCACCCAGCCCGAATCTGGTGATGATCGTCGTCGCCATGATGGCTGGTGCACTGGTCGGTACCTGGCGCGCCAAGACGGTGCCGATGACGCAAATGCCTGAAACCGTCGCCATGATGCATTCGCTGGTCGGTCTCGCTGCCGTGCTGATTGCCCTGGCATCGGTGCACAACCCGATCCAGCACCACAGCACGGTGCAGCGGGTCGAGCTGTTTGTCGGCTGTTTTATCGGCGGCATCACCTTTACCGCCTCGATCATCGCCTGGGGCAAATTGTCGGCCAAACTGGCCGCCAAGCCGCTGAAGG
>NZ_JAYRLZ010000306.1:0-4703 GCF_041904975.1 Chitinimonas sp.
GGCGGGGGGGGGCGGTGGGGCCTCTTTTTTTTTCTTAAATTTCTTTCCCCAAACAAAACCAACCCCCCCCGGCCGCGGGACGGGCCCCGCTCTAAACACCCGCGCCACAGGCGCATAAAGCCAACATCGCACATTCGGTGCAATGCACCTTACGGTCTTGACCCCTCGCTTGTGCGGCACACTTCGCTTAAATTTCGCATTACGCAGTGTGATGCCTGAGTATCGCTTTAGCTGAGTTAGCTATAAACCCCGGCTCTTTCATTTCGATATCGTGCAAAACAGCAACTGCAGCAACTGCAGTAGCCCTATTTTCGTCTGCAATCAAATATGCCGCCGCAAAATATCGCACCTCAGGTATGTCATGCTTGAGCAGATCAACGAGAATCGTAGAGATCTGGCCCTTCTCGCGCCACATGTCAGCCAATTCATCAACCCGTCGGGCAATAACATTGGCTTTTTTTGAATCCGCAGCTCGGACCTTTTCCCAGTAGCCTAAGGCATCAGCAACAAACCCCGCCCGAACATGTTCGATTTCTTCGCTATTCATTTCAAGGTCCCGTTAATTGCCTTATTTAGAATTTCCAATCCCTCTTTCATTTGCTCATCAAAGGGACGTCCATTCATTAAATCTCGAAAGGTTTTACCCGCACCAGGAACCAGCGACAAATAAGCTGCGCTAATATCCTGATGCACTTGTTTACCCACTCGCACTAAGTAATTAGTGGAGTTAATAGCACTTCGCGTAAACCCACTACGTCCAATTTGGCATTGTTCTACCACGTGGCGGATGTCTTCGCCAGCTCGAGTTCCCAAGGCAGCTTTAGCACGACGGAAACTACTAAAGGTTTGTACAAATCCCTTCTCTTCCGCAATAGTTTTAACAGCCGATGACGTAGCCGAGACTGAAGCAGAAGCCGGATTAGGGACGCCAGAGACAAGCTCGGCCCCGATCACAGTTCCGGCCGTTACCTCCTCGCCGTACATGATCAGGAAAAACATGGCTTCGCCGATGCATAGGTCCTCAAGGCACAAACCGGATTGGTCGGTATGCGCCAGAGGGTTCCCGCCCACATATGCATAGACTCACGCCCTAGCTCAACCCCGATCCACCTCGCCCCCCCAGCTCCAACGGCAACACCGTATGGAAATGATGAAAATCCATATGGGTAACCCCATCCTCATCCACCCGCAACAAATCCTGGTAGCGCGCCTGCCAGCGGATGGTGGCTGAATCGTAGGTGTGGCGGGCCTGTACCGGCTGGCTGGTGGTTTCATCCACCCCGTGCACGGTAAGGATCAAGGTGGCTTCCTCCTCGGCCAGTTGCTCGGGCGTCTTGCCGAAAAGCGGGCTGGTTTCGTCGATGATATGCATCATGCTCCAGCCCAGCATAAACATCGGCTGCTGCTCGCGCACCAGCTGGAGATCGTACAGGCGCCGCATCTCGTGCCCTTCGATCGACGTCTCGCGGCGTAGCAGGCGCAGGCGGGCGGAGGCCTCCAGAATCACGTTCTGCCGCGCATTGGCGGCCCGGATCAGCAGGGTTTGCTTGCCGTCGTGCGGACGCACGATGGGGTGGTTGGCAAACACGATCATGGCGCGCGGGCGCGAGAAGCGTGCGAACACCAGGCCGGTGACGATGGCCACGCTGGTGGTGCCGAGGAAGATTTCGATGGTGGCGACGATATGCGCATAGGTGCTGGCCGGATGCATATCGCCATAACCGACGGTAGCCAGCGTTTCCACACTGAAGAAGAACGCCCCCCAAAAGCCCGCTGGATACAGATTGGCAATGGCGTTGTCGCCCAGCATATACAGCAGGGCAAACACGGTATTGATCAGCATGAAGGCAAGGCCGGTGCCGAAGAAAAATCGCGGCCAGCTGGCGGTCAGCGCCACATGGTAGGCATTGGCGCCAAACGGCCGGGGCAGGCCGTGGGTGACTACATCACGGTCACCGAGGCGGATGCGGTGCGGGCGCGGCTTGATCATGGCTGCCCCAACCAGCCGGCGTCGCGTGCCTGTTCCAGCCGTGGCAGCACGTATTGCCACAGCGCCGGCGCGGCATCCTTGATCGGCAGGTTCTTGCGGATTACCTGCTCGAAGCGCACCTGGTTCTCGCGCCAGCTATAGCCGCCATTGGCAAGGTTCTGCAGCATGGGCAGCAGGCGGTCACAAGCATAGGCAAAGCGGCCTTCCGGCGTTTGCCGGTCTTCATACTCGCGCCATAGCGCCATGAATTCGCTGGCCTGCCGGGGTGGCAGCATGCCGAACAGGCGCTCGGCCGCCGCCGTTTCCTTGGCAGCCTTCTCGGCCGCGCCGCTGTCGTCATACAGAAACGTATCATCAGCGTCGATCTCGACGATATCGTGCAACAGCAGGATCTTCACCACCCGGCTGACATCAACAGCCGGCTCGGCATGCTCGGCCAGCAACATGGCCATCAGTGCCACATGCCAGCTGTGTTCGGCGCTGTTTTCCTGCCTGTCCAGCCCCACCGGCCGGGTTTTGCGCAAGATTCCCTTGAGTTTGTCCAGTTCCAGCAGGAAGGACAGTTGTGATTGCAGCATGATGATTTCGCTTTCACGCCGCCATTTCGGCAGCATTTGCAAGATGGCTTGTTCGCGCTCGGCGCTCAGTACGTTTTGCCAGCAGCCAGTCTGATCGCGTTGCTGCAACCAAGTGAGCGTATCGCGCAGGGTGTCGGCCAGCGGGCGCAGTTGCAGGCCGGCTGCCACCGCCTTGTCATTGGCAAACTGCATGAAGCCGCCGAATTCGCGACTGCTGGCTGGAATCCATAGCGGCAAGCCGCTCCATGGCACAAGGCCTTCGCGTTCCAGCAGCGCCTCGTCCACCCACGCGGTCGCCGGCGGTGTCGGGCTTAGTTCCAACAAGGCCGCATGCAGGTCGGCAAAGCTGACGGAGCCTGGCGCAGTCACCGCATTGAAGCTGCCAGTTTGTCCGCTATGCAATAAATGCAGCATCCATTCAGCCAGATCGCGCACATCGATCCACTGCAAGGGGCGCTCGGGTGGTGCGGGCAGCAAGGCCGTATCACCCCGCTCGCCCAGCAGATGCGGTGCAGCAAAGCGGGCTGGCCAGTAGCTGAAGCGGTCGGTCGGGTCGTGCGGGCCGATGATCAGGCCGGGTCGCACGATCAGTGCCTTGGGGAAATGCGCCAGCAGGGCCTGCTCGCACGCCGCCTTCAGTGCGCCATAGTGGCGGGAGATATCTTCCGATTCCGGCTCAGTGAGCGCCGCCAGCGGGGCGTCTTCGGTGATCCCCGCCACACTGGCATCGGCATAGGCCGACAGGCTGGACACCAGCAGATACTGCCCCACCCGCCCGGCCAGCAAGGCCGCACTGGCCGACACGATGCGCGGCACATAGGCAGTGGTATCGATTACCGCGTCCCATTCGCCTGTCTCAAGACTGCGCAAGCCCTCACCCAGCGACGGATCGCGATCGCCGGTGCGCAGTGCAACCCGCTCACCCCAAGGGTTTTCTTGCCGGCCACGGGTAAACAGGGTGACTTCGTCACCGCGCGCCAGCGCCGCCTCGACCAGATGGCGGCCAAGGAAGCGGGTACCGCCCAGTATCAGCAGGCGCATGCCGATCAGCCCTGCTTGGTCCAGGTATCCTTCAGGCCCACGGTGCGATTGAATACCGGCTTGCTGCCCGGCACATGGTCCTTGCGGTCGGTAACAAAGTAGCCAAGCCGCTCGAACTGGTAGCGGGTTTCCGGCGCGGCGCCGAGTACGCCGGCCTCGACAAAGGCGGTAAGCACCTTCAGCGACTCCGGGTTCACAAACTGGGTGAAGTCGAGATATTCGCCATCGTCACCGCGCACCGCATCGGGCCGCTCTACGGTGAACAGGCGCTCATACAGGCGCACCTCGGCCTCGATGGCATGCTCGGCGGAAATCCAGTGGATTACCCCCTTCACCTTGCGGCCGACCGGGTTCTGACCCAGGGTGGCCGGGTCGATCGAGCACTTCAGTTCCACTACATTGCCGGCGGCATCCTTTACCACCTCGTCGCACTTGATCACATAGCTGTAGCGCAGGCGCACTTCGGCACCCGGCGCCAGGCGCTGCCAGCCGGCGGGCGGCTGTTCGGCAAAGTCTTCGCGCTCGATATAGATGGTCGGGGCAATCGGCACTTCGCGCTCGCCGAATTCCGGGTGATGCGGATGGAAAGGCGCACTGCGGCTGGCGGTTACGCCCGGCTCGAAGTTGGCGAGCGTCACCTTGATCGGGTCGAGTACCGCAATCACGCGCGGCGCTTCCGCTTCCAGCGTTTCGCGCACCGCGCCTTCCAGCACGCTGTAGTCGATCACATTCGGCTGCTTGGACACGCCACAGCGCTGCGCGAACAGGCGCAAACCGGCCGGCGAATAGCCACGGCGACGCATGCCGCTGATGGTGGGCATGCGCGGATCATCCCAGCCGCTGACCAGGCCCTCACTCACCAGCTGATTGAGCTTGCGCTTGGAGGTGATCGCGTACAGCAGCTCCAGCCGCGAAAACTCGATCTGCTGCGGGTGGCAGCCGACATCGACATTGTCGAGCACCCAGTCGTACAGCGGGCGGTGGTCTTCGAATTCCAGCGAGCACAGCGAGTGGGTAATGCCTTCCAGCGCATCGGAGATGCAGTGGGTGTAGTCATACATCGGGTAGATGCACCACTTGTCGCCAGTGCGGAT
>NZ_JAYRLZ010000307.1:0-4682 GCF_041904975.1 Chitinimonas sp.
TCAGCGCTGCTTCCACGCCGACCAAACCCGCGCGGCCATAGCTGTCGTTCTGGTGCAGCACCGCAATGCGCTTCAGGCTGAGTCCCAAGGAGTGGCGGACGATTTTCTCGGTTTCATCGCTGTAGCCGGCACGGATATGGAACAGATAGCGGTTGAACGGAGCCCGCAATGCTTCTGCGCCAGTAAACGGGGCAAATAGCGGGACTTTGGCATCGGTAAAAATGTCGCGAGCCGCCAAGGTGGTGGGGGTGCCGACATAGCCGAACAGGGCGAACACCTTGTCTTGCTCGATCAGCTTATGCGTGTTTTCGATGGTGCGTTCCGGCTCGTAACCATCGTCATAGCTGACCAGCTTGACGCGCCGGCCATGGATGCCGCCGCTGGCGTTGAGTTGGGAGAAATACGCCGATGCGCCATCGCGCATTTCCACCCCAAGGAGTTTGGCGGAGCCGGTAAGCGGGGCAGATTGTCCGATCAGGATGGTGGTGGCGGATACGCCATCCTCCGCGGCGGCTTGCAGACCGATTACGGCGCCAAGAGTGCAGAGGGTACGTATCAGGCGTGAGGTAAGAGCGAGTTTCATGAGAGCCTCCTAAGTACAGTTAGATAGATAATTATTGTTTTCTAATATTTACGCCACCGATCCGGCGTTTGCAATGTCTTGATTTGCCGTGGAAATGTTTCCTGACAGACGGTTGATTTGCGTCCTGGATTCCAGTGTCAGCTCACCGTGAAGAAGCAAGTGGCGTGGAATCCTCGATCACCGGTGCGCTAACGCCGCATGGGTGTGTCCTCTATTGTCAAAAAAACTGACTGATAGAATCAGGCAATTTTGCTATCAACCTTCCGCATTGCAACGCAAAATGGCGTCATTGCGACACGTAAATTGTCAGATAATTTGAAAGGAAATCGCCATGAGCCAAACAAGCAACTTTCGTGAAGTGGAGCGCCTGGTAAACGGTATGCCGACCTCTGATGGTGCGGGCGTCAAGCTGCTGCGCGTGCTTACCCAGGATTTGCAGCGGCGTCTTGACCCTTTCTTGATGCTCGATTACTTCCATAGCGACAAGCCAGGTGACTACATTGCCGGCTTTCCCGAGCATCCGCATCGTGGATTCGAAACGGTGACCTATATGCTGGCTGGACGAATGCGCCATCGCGATAGTGCTGGTAACGAAGGTTTGCTGGTGCCGGGCGGTGTGCAATGGATGACCGCCGGGCGTGGCCTTGTTCATAGCGAACTGCCTGAGCAGGAGGACGGTTTGATGCACGGCTTTCAGCTGTGGGTAAACCTGCCGGCGAAAGCCAAGATGACCGAGCCGGGCTATCGCGATATTGCGCCGGACGCTATCCCGCAACTTACGCTGGCCCAGGGTGTTGAGGTCAAGGTCATTGCCGGCAGTACCCACGGTGTGGACGGTGCGGTGCACAAAGACGATACCGAGCCGCTGTATCTTGATATCGTGCTGCCCGCCGGAACATCGTTCACCCAGCCTTTGCCGCCGGAATTCAATGGCTTTGTCTACGTCTACCAGGGCAATGCGCTGGTGGGAGGTCGGCGGCAAGTGGTCAAGGAAAGACAGATGGCGATTCTGGAAACACGGCCCGAGCGAAATGGCGTAATCGTTGCTGCAGGCGATACACCGACGCGCTTGCTCTTGATTGCCGGCCGACCACTACGCGAGCCGATTGCCCAATGGGGGCCGTTTGTCATGAATAGCCGCGAGGAAGTGATACAGGCGGTCGAAGATTTCAATAACGGCAGGTTTTAGTCGGCACGCACCGCCGCATATCCAATGCGGTGCGGCCAGCATCGCGAACAAGTCATTGCGGCGTGGGCCCACACCACGCCGCCCACTTTTGGAGGAATTGCCATGTCCAGCATCCAGCATCTATTGAAACCGCATGAACGCGACCTTGGTGGCTTCAGCGTGAAGCGCTTGTTGCCCAGCCTGCCCAAGCAGGCGGTGGGGCCTTTCATCTTCTTCGACCATATGGGCCCGGCCGTGCAAGGGCCGGGCGAGGGGATGGATGTGAGGCCGCATCCGCACATTGGCCTCGCTACGGTGACCTATCTGTATGAAGGCGAAATGCTGCACCGCGATAGCCTCGGCAGCGTGCAGCGCATCCGGCCGGGTGATGTGAACTGGATGACTGCCGGCCACGGCGTGGTCCACTCCGAGCGCACGCCTGACGAGGTGCGCGCGCACGGACAGACCCTGCATGGCATCCAGACCTGGTTTGCCTTGCCGACTGCCGATGAAGAAGCCGAGCCGGCGTTCTATCACCACCCGGCGCATACGCTCCCACTGCTGGAAAGCCCGGGCCTGAGTCTGCGCGTGGTGTTGGGGCGCGCCTATGGCAAGGAATCGCCGGTCAAAACCTATGGCGACACCCTGTATGTGGCGGGCGAGCTGGAGGCCGGCGCACAGTTCGAGGTGCCGGCCGATCATGCCGAGCGTGGCGTATACATCGCCAGCGGCGCGGTTGATATCGACGGTGAAACTGTCGCGGCTGGCTATCTGGCGGTGCTCAAACCCGGCGTCACTGCAAAGGTAAGCGCAAACGAAGCGACCCGCTTGCTGGTACTGGGCGGTGATCCGCTCGATGGCCCGCGCTATGTCTGGTGGAACTTCGTAGCATCGAGCAAGGAGCGCATCGAGGCCGCCAAGCAGCGCTGGGCGGAAGGTCGTTTCCCGCCGGTACCAGGCGAAACCGAGTTCATTCCTTTGCCGACTCGCTGATTGTGTGGCAAAAAAACGGGCGCAGATCTGCCCATCTGCGCCCGTTTCATGTCTGCCCGGAAATACCGGCCGGTCAGGACTTGCCCTTGGATGGGGTCAACAGCTCGACATAGCGGTTGCGCAGGGTTTCATCCTCGTTCAGTTTGCGTGCCCACCAGTTCGATACCAGCATCCATTCATAGCTGCTGAGCTTGTAGGGCTTGAGCATCAGGGTGTAGGCCTTGGGGTCGGCGGCAAGCTGAGGACGCTCGACCAGGAGCTGGTTGATGGCCACATATTGCTCCAGGCTGATCGGTGCCGGCTCTTTCAAGGCGCCGCTGCTGGCAGCCTGCGCGACATCCTTGCCATATTTGGCATAGGGCCCCTGGCTCGCCGCCATAAAGCGGACGTTGTAATGGCTGGCCAGCGCCATGCCGGATTCAGTCTTCATCCGCGCAATAAAGCCCTCATTGATACGCTGGTACTTGGCGGCATTGATATTGTGCTTGCGGTAAACGGCATTGGCGTCACTATTGAAGGCCAGCTCGTTCGACAGCGCAGCGTAATCGTCAAAGCTCACGCCCTCGATGGGCTCAAGCAACTTCGGATCGGGCTCGGCAATCTTCGTCGCTTCCGCCTCCTCCTTGGGCTCGGGTACTTCTTCATACAGGCGAGTCTTGTCGACCTTGGCCAGCTTCATGGCGGCGGCGTCTTCATGTATCCACTTCTCCAGGCGCTCGATACGCTCGGTGCTGGTCGGATGCGTCTGCATCATGCTGAACTGATCATTGCCCGAGCCCGCCAGCAGCGCCCGGTGCAAGCGCAGCGCACCTTCCGGGTTGTAGCCGGCCTCTACCAGCCAGGGCATGCCGACGCTATCTGCCTCGCGCTCCTGATCGCGACCAAACTTTCTATCCACCAGCGTGGTGGCAAAGTCGGTGGCATGGGAGCCGAAGCTGCCCCCTCCCAGTTTGCGATCCAGCGCGGCACCGGCAATGGCGCCCAAGATGCCGAGCACGGCGCTGGTGGCCTTGCCGTTGGAAATATGGTTCTTGGCATGGTGGGCCAGCTCGTGCGCGTAGACGGCGGCGATGGCGTCGCGGTCGTCTTCGAAGGCGTCTAGCAAGCCGATATTGAATACGATCAGCTTTTCGCCGTTCGACTCGGTGGCAAAGGCGTTGATGCTCTCGTCGTCGCTGATCAGCAGGCGCGCCTCGATATGGCTGACAGTTTGCAGGTGGTTCTTGATGTCGAACATGCTGGTCAGCATGCGCTTGGTGTTTTCCGAATCGGTGCTTTTCAGCCATTTGGCAGCGTCGTAATACTCGACACTGGCGGCGTGGCTGAAGCCGCCGGCGCTCAGCAGCAAGGCGAGCATCAGGCTGGAATGGCGTTTGAACAGGGTGGGCAGATTCATCATGAGGCTTCGGGCCGGCGGGCCGCAGTTTGGCTGGAAAGGCCGGCATGCTAGCGGAATGGCGTCGTCACGACGATGGAATAATTTACTGCTTCTACCTTTCTTATCAGTCATTTGCCGAAGGTGGCAGCCGCCCGTGTCGTCGTGGCGCGTGTGCCTGCGGCTGGCGCAGCTGTCGTCGTACCGAGCTGCTGATGTGTTGAGCCAAGCCAGGGTCGGGCCACAGTTCGGTGCATATGGCCGGTAAGTGAAACTCCGGGCCGTTGTCCATCGCGCCAAGGCGGCGCCAGATTGCGTCGCAATTTTCTGTGCATGACAGATTTTGCGGCTGCAGCATTTTTACTTGCTGCGCGTAACGGGTTGCGATCACGGTACGTATTCCGAAATTGGCGCCCAGCGCAGCCAAGCCGTGCAACGAGATGCGGGCGCTGTCAAAGCCGATCGTGTTCTCGATGGTTTGATGGGCAGGCAGATTCATCGGCCCGCAAACGCCGCCGATATGGGCAATCCAGCCTTCATTCTGCTGGTGTATGGCGAAAAGC
>NZ_JAYRLZ010000308.1:0-4653 GCF_041904975.1 Chitinimonas sp.
GTGCCCATCCACAAAGCGCGCCTGCTGGCCAATATGCCGGCTGCCGAGCGGCCGGCACTCGAGGTGATGCGCACCGATACGCCAAGCTGGCGCGCGGTGGTGGAAAGCCGTCGCCATGCCAGTGGCAACTGGTATGTGCATAGCGCCGAACACACCAATGTCTGCAATCTGAATGTGCCGACCCGCGCCACTGGCAAGTCCGGCACGTAATGGCAAGGGCGTGAGCGGACAAGATTGCAACGCCGGTGCGGCGTCGGCGCAACGAACCGGGGCTTGCGTGCTTGCTGCATCGACAGCCCCTGTCCGCTTATGGCAGTCTCGCTGATCGCATTAGGGTAATCCCTAGTTCGTATAACAGGGTAAGGCGCTGTGGCACAGCTACGCTGGTGGCGTGCTGTTGTGACCACTCCGCCTCGCTACCCCATTCACAGGGAGACGTAATGCAATCGAATCACCGCAGCGGCGCACGCCGCCTCGGCTGGCTGCTGCCTGCCACCATTGCCTTGGCCACCTCAGCCTGTTTCTTCAGCGATGACAGCCCGCGTCTGACGCCGACGCCGCCATCGGTGGCACTGGATATTTTCGGCACGCGCGGCGATGTGCTGACCGCCGTCACCACCATCAGCAACTGCCGCGACACCCCGGTTTACAGCTGGCAGGACGCCAGTGGCAAGGCGCTGGGTCAGGGCGAGCAGTTTGTCGACACCTTGCCCGATCAGCCGATCACCGCCACCGCCAGCTGCGGTAAGGCCAGCGACACGCAAACCGTGGCGCCGCGCCGCGTATATGCCACCAAGGCGGCCTTTGCGGTATTGAATGCCGATGGCAGCGTGGTGTACTGGGGGCATCCGATCTGGGGGGGCGGTGCGTCGGACAAGCTGGCGGCTACCTTGGTCGGTCTGCAGGCGATCAGCGCCAGCGAGCGCTCCTTCGCCGGCCTCAAGCGCGATGGCACGGTGGTGACCTGGGGTTCCATCCTGGCCGGTGGCGATTCCAGAAAGCCGACTGCTCCGCTCAGCAATGTCGAGCGCATCTTGCCCGGCAGTCTGGCGTTTCTTGCACTGAAAAAAGATGGCAGCACTGCCAGCTGGGGCAATGCTCGCACCCTGTTCGATGATGAGGGCACTACCTTCGGCGTGGATTCGGTGCTGAGTGACGATATCGCCAAGAACTTGGTCAATGTGCAGAGCTGGGTCAGCAATGAGAGTGCCTTCGCCGCGCTCAAGCAAGATGGCAGCGTGCTGGCCTGGGGCGATAGCGATGTGATCTCCGGCTTTCCGGCGCCGCTGGAAAAGGTCAGCCAGCTGATCGCCAACGAAACCGACTTTGCCGCACTCAAGCAAGATGGCACGGTGGCGGTGTGGGGCGCCGGTTTTGGCGGCGACCTCAGCGATGAGCCGGAAACAGTGGCCAAGCTGGTCGGCGTCAAGGCACTGTATAACACTGGCCTCGCCTTCGCTGCGCTCAAGCAGGATGGCACAGTAGTGACCTGGGGCGCCGGCAGGGCGGGCGACTATGGCAACAATGCCAAGGCTCTGGCTGACCAGCTGCAGGGTGTGGACCGCCTGGTCGGGCACCACACTGCCTTTGCCGCAATCCGCAAGGATGGCAGCGTGATCAGCTGGGGCGATGCCGGTCGCGGCAGTCTGGGGTTCGACGCGATTGCCCCCAAGCTGGTCGGGGTCAGCACGATCGCCCACACCGAAACCGCCTTTGCTGCGCTCAAGCAAGACGGCACCGTGCTGACCTGGGGCGACCCGGAACGCGGCGGCAATAGCAGCGCGGTGGCTGCCCAGCTGCGCAATGTGGTGGCGATCTATGCCAATGACTATGCCTTTGCGGCCCTGCGCCGCGATGGCACGGTGGTGAGCTGGGGTGAGCCGCGCAATGGTGGCGACAGCAGCGCGGTGCAGGCGAGCCTGAACGGCATTCGCGCCATTCATGCCACGGCCTATGGCGGCTTCCTGGCCATTGCCAAGTCGGGCCAATACGTGAGCTGGGGCGGTGCCTGGGCCGGCGGCAATAGCAGCGCCGTGGCCAGCAAGCTCACCAGCATTCCCTATCTGCAACGCTGACCCGCCACCATGGCAGGCCGCCCCGGCATGGCGCGGCCTGCATGCCCAAGGAGTATCGATTCATGTTAGTTCCACGTTCCAATCTGGTCGCGCTGGCCCTGTTGCTTGGCGCTGTCAGCGCCAGTGCCGCCGTGCCGGCAGCTACCTCGGCCAGCGTGCGCAATAGCGAGCTGCTGGCGCAAAGCACGCCGCAGCCGGCCGCCGCACGCCCGGCAGCCACCGATTACGCCGACCGGCTGATCGTCAAATACAAGAGCGGCACCAGCGGCCCCCTGACCGCGCGTGCACTCACCCAGCATGCCCAATCGCTGCAAAGCCTCAGTGGGGGCTACAAGGTGCAGGTGCGCTATATGCGCCGGCTTAGCACCGGCGGCGAGCTGTTTGGTCTGGGGCGTACCTTGCCAGTGGCGCAGGCATTCAAGCTGGCACGCCATTTGATGCGGCAAGACCCGAATATCGCCTACGCCGAGCCGGATGTAATCAACAAGACAATGGCCCTGCCCTCTGGCGCGCCGAATGACCCATTGTTTGAAAAGCAATGGGATCTGTACGAGCCGGCAGGCGGGCTGAATGTGTTGCCAGCCTGGGAGCGCAGCCGTGGCCAGGGCGTGGTGGTGGCGGTGCTCGACACCGGCTACCGTCCCCATGCCGATCTGGCTGCCAATGTGCTGCCGGGGTATGACTTTATCGGTGATCTCGATGCATCGGCTGATGGCGATGGCCGCGATGCCGATGCCAGCGATGCGGGTGATGATTGTGGCAGGGGCAGCAGCTGGCACGGCACCCATGTGGCCGGCACCATCGCAGCGCTGGCCGGCAATGGCGTCGGCGTCGCCGGCATTGCGCCGGCTGCCAAAATCCTGCCGGTGCGGGTGCTGGGCAAGTGCGGCGGTCATACCTCGGATATTGTCGATGGCCTGGCCTGGGCCACTGGCGCCAGCGTGGACGGCGTGCCCGCCAACACCACGCCGGCGCGGGTGGTGAATATGTCGCTGGGTAGCGGCGTGCCTTGCCTCAACACCTATCGCGAGGCGATGGCCAGCGCGTATGGCCGCGGCGCCATCGTGGTGGTGGCGGCCGGCAATGGCTCGCACAATGTGCGCAATGTGCAGCCGGCCAGCTGCCCCGGCGTGATCAGCGTTGCCGCCACCAATCGTGCCGGTGGCCGCGCCTACTACTCCAACTATGGCGGCATGGTGACGGTGGCGGCGCCGGGCGGCGAATTGTTCGGCGGCGAGGATAGCAGCACCGGCATCCTGTCCACCTACAACGATGGCAAGGTGGTGCCGGGCAACGATAGCTACGGCTACGAGCAGGGCACCTCGATGGCGGCGCCACATGTGGCCGGCGTGGTGGCCTTGATGCTGTCGGTAAACCCGAAGATGACGCCTGATCAGGTTCGGCAAGTGTTGACCAGCACCAGTCGCAATTTCCCCGCCGCCTGTGCCGGCTGTGGTGCCGGCATTGTGGATGCTGCAGCTGCGGTAGCCGCGTCGCGCTAGGCCCGGCATGGCGCCATGCATCCCCGCTTGCCTCTCCGGGCGGCGGGGATGCGTGTTTTCGAGGGGCGCCGGCATGGTACCGCCGCAGTGCCGGTAAGCAGTTACACAGTGTTTCAGCCGGCCAGCGCGGCAGTCGTTAGGCTGACTGCTTCACTTACGTGACGGACGATTCTCCCATGCGCGCCATTCATGCCAGCCTGCTCTTGCCCTTGTTCCTGCTGGCATCGCCAGTTCATGCCGATGAGGCCGTTGAGGTAGAGGCGGCCACCGTCGATCTGTACGAGCGGCTCAATGCGGGCGATGCCAAGGGCTTTGGTAACTATCTGTTGCCTGGTGGATTCACCGAGTTCAATAATGAAAGCGCTGAGCTACTCAAGCTCGATCTGGATTTCTTCAAGCGGGCAATGACATCCGGCGCCAGGATCGATCTGCATGCCAGCGATATCAAGGTGAATGTGCTGGGCAAGGTGGCCATCGCCACCGGTCACCGCACCGGCGCCATCACCCTGCCCGATGGCAAGCGCATCGATAGTCGCATGCGCCTGACCATGGTGTGGTCGCAACAGGCGGGCGGCTGGAAGTTGCAGCATGTGCATCTGTCGGATACCGGCGAGGCAAGGCGCGGCTAGCGTCGCGCAAGAAGCAGAACGGCAGATGCCTCGGTGAGTGATGAATTCGGCGTCAGGCGCGAGTCGGCATGCACGCAGAACAAGGTGAACACCGGGCAGGCTGTGTGCAACAAGCCCTGATTTGGCGTGCTCTGAGCGCTCCGTGATTGCTGTGTCTACAGGTTTTCATGCAACGGGCTTGCGTGCCAAAGCTGAGCGCGCTGCTGTGCGCCCAATATCCGGCCCGCCGCTTCAGCGACGTCGCCAGCCAGGGTGACCAGGCGGCCATCCTGCGCCAGCAGGGCATCGCTGGCGGCACTATGCAGATGCACGCCCAGCTTGGCAGCCGGCCAGCCGGCCATGCCTTGGGCCAATAGGGCAGCGATCAGGCCGCTCAATACATCGCCCTGGCCGGCATTGGCCAGTGCCGCACTGCCACCGGTATTGACCGCCATCTGCTCGCCATCT
>NZ_JAYRLZ010000309.1:0-4646 GCF_041904975.1 Chitinimonas sp.
TAGCGGCAGGCAGGCCTCGCTTTGCACCGCGGCATCGCAGGTGTAGTAGGCGCCACCTTCGGCCAGATAGGCGTCCACGCTGGCGATCAGGCGCGCCTTGCCCGACAGGCCCACCGTGCTGTTGTTGGAGTGGGCGGCAAACTCGGCAGTCAGGGGGAACTCGGCGCGGCTAGGCTTGCCGGTATAGGCAAGCTTGACCAAGGCAGGTCCGCCCGCCAGCTCGCGCGCCTGGTAGATACCGAGCCAGCCGCAACCGGTATCGCGTGCCACCGCCTGCACCAGGGCATGCAGTGCCGCCAGCCTGGCCGTGGTCGCCTCTTGCACGCCACCCAAGGTGGCCGCCAGGTCATAGGGCGCATCGGCCAGCAAATCCGGCAGCGAACAGGCGCCATTGTCGCCAAGCTCGGGTACCCGGTACTGGTAGAGGCTGGCGATATCGGCCGGCAGGGCTGCCGTTTGCAGCACGCGCCGGTAGTCGGCCACAAAGTTTGCCATCTGTTCGAGCGGGGCTGCGAGGCCGGCCCGGTCAAGGTAGTCAGAGGGGGTCATCACGTTCTCCGCTTTACATGTCGGCATAACAAATACCGAAAAACCGCAATTTGCGGAATATACCAGACCTGCCTCGCGCCCCCGGCGACAGCGCTAGCTGATTTCAGCCTGGCTATTCCGTGTTTGATCGGCAGCCGGCGTACTTGGTCCTATCCGTCTGGCCGATCACGAACTGCCCGGACAACAATGGCATCGGCTGCTTCAGCGTCGCTGGGTCAGCGGGCCCAGCGCCTGCCACACCGTGTCGAGCAGGCGCGCCTGCGCGCTGGCTACCGGGTGCAGCTGATCGGCCTGGAATAATTCCGGGCGATCGGCAATACCCTCAAACAGAAAGGGTGGCTTGGGCAGCTGGTACTGTTGGGCGAGTTCATCAAACATGGCGGCGAACTTGCTGGTGTAAGCGGCGCCAAAGTTCGGCGGTAGCTGCATGGAGATCAACACGGTCTTGGCCCCTGCCGCGCGGTTTTTTTCAATCATGCTGGCCAGGTTCTGGCGGGCGGCGTTGATCGGCAAGCCGCGCAGGCCATCGTTGGCGCCCAGCTCCAGCACCACGATGGCCGGCTTGTGTTCTGCCAGTGCAGCCGGCAGGCGGGTCAGGCCGCCAGCGGTGGTTTCGCCCGACACGCTGGCATTGACCACCTGCCAGCCGCGCCCGAGGCGCTGCTGCAACAGATTGGGCCAGGCTTCACCGTATTTCAGGCCGTAGCCGGCCGACAGGCTATCGCCAAACACCAGAATTGTTTTGGACTCGGCGGCCATTGCTGCCACCATCATCAACAGACACCCCAACACCATCATGAAACGCGACATGCCCAACTCCCAGGAATTCGATTCGACTATGCAGCCCATTCTGGTGGCCGAGGGCCTGAGCAAGCAAGTCGGCCTTGATCAGGAAACCTTGACCATCCTCGACGATGTCAGTTTCAGCCTGCCGCAAAGTGCTTCACTCGCCATTGTCGGCGCCTCCGGCTCGGGCAAGTCCACCCTGCTGGGCCTGTTGGCCGGACTGGATCGTCCCAGCCGGGGGCGGGTGCAGCTGGCCGGGGAATATCTCGATGAACTCGACGAGGATGGCCGGGCCGCCTTGCGCGGCCAGGCGGTCGGCTTTGTGTTCCAGTCCTTCCAGCTATTGCCGGCACTGAGCGCGCTGGACAATGTCGCCCTGCCGCTGGAGCTCTCTGGCCAGCGCGATGCACAAAAACAGGCGCGCGCCCTGCTGGAGCGGGTTGGCCTGGCCGCCCGCCTCAAGCATCGGCCACGCGAATTATCGGGCGGCGAGCAGCAACGGGTTGCACTGGCGCGTGCCTTTGTCACCCGGCCACGCCTGCTGTTTGCCGACGAGCCGACCGGCAATCTCGACACCCAGACCGGCAAGCGCATTATCGAGCTGTTGTTCGACCTCAACCACGAAGCCGGCACCACCTTGGTCTTGGTCACCCATGACGAGCGACTGGCGGCGCGCTGTGCCATGCGCCTGCGTCTGGCTGCCGGCCGGGTCGTCGAGCGGGAGGGGCTATGAAGAATCTGGCACTGGCCTGGCGCTGGCTCAGGCGCGATCTGGCAGCGGGCGAATTGGGCATCATCGCCCTGGCCCTGGTGGTGGCGGTGGCCGCCATGTGCAGCGTCGGTTTTTTTACCGACCGGGTACAGCAGGCACTCGATAGCGAAGCCAACCAGATGCTGGCGGCCGATATGGTAGTGAGCAGCGACCACCCGATCGCGCCGGCCTTTACCGAGCAGATTGCCCTGCATGGCATGCGCGGCGGCGCCATCACCAGCTTTCCCAGCATGGTGATCGCCGGCGAGCAGACGCAGATGGCGGCACTCAAGGCGGTGTCGAGCAGCTACCCGCTGCGCGGCAAGCTGGTGATCCAGCGTGGCCAGACCGAAGTCGCGGTTGGCGCACCGCCACCGGGCCAGGCCTGGGCCGACCAACGCCTGTTCGATGCGCTCGGGCTGAAGCCGGGCGCCAGCATCGAAGTCGGCGCCACCCGCCTGACGCTGGCGGCGGTGCTGGTGCGCGAACCCGATGCGGCGCTCGATGTCTTCAATGTGGTACCACGGCTAATGTTCAACCAGGCCGACCTGGCCGCCACCGGCCTGATCCAGCGCGGCAGCCGCATCCGCTACCGGCTGCTGGCCGCCGGCGACCCGCAGCAGGTAGACGCCCTGCGCGGCTGGATGCAGCCCAAGCTCGATCGCGGCCAGCGGCTGGAGGATGTGCGCGAAGCACGGCCGGAATTGCGCACCGCGCTGGAGCGGGCCGGCCGCTTTCTGCATCTTTCCGCCCTGATGGGGGTATTTCTGGCCGCCGCCGCCATGTCGCTGGCGGCCCGCCGCTATGTGGAGCGGCAGCTCAATACGGTGGCCTTGCTGCGCACCCTCGGGCAGAGCCAGCGCCGCATCATGGCGCTATTCCTGCAGCAATATCTGATGATGGGGCTGTTGGCCATTTCGACCGGCGTAGCGCTGGGCTGGCTGGCACAGTTCGCCCTGTCGCAGACCTTGGGCAGCCTGTTCGATGCCACCCTGCCCGCCGCCGGCTGGCTGCCCGGCCTCGCCGGTGCGCTGGTGGGTCTGGTACTGCTGCTGGGCTTTTGCCTGCCGCCGCTATTGCGCTTGAGCGGAGTACCGCCCTTGCGGGTACTGCGGCGTGATACCACGCCTGCCGGCAATGCCCTGCTCACCGGCAGCCTCGGCGCCATGGCGCTGGCCGGGCTGATTGCCTGGCAGGCGGGCGAATTCAAACTGGCGGCGCTGGCCCTGGGTGGTTTTTCTGCAGCCTTGCTGCTGGCCCTGCTAGCTGCCTGGCTGCTGGTATGGCTGGTGCCCAAGCTGCCGCTGCCCGGCAGCGCCGGCTGGCGCTTTGGCCTTGCCAATGTTGCAAGACGGCGCGGCCTGAGCGTCGCCCAGGTGGTGGCCTTGTCCATCGGCATGATGGCCCTGCTGTTGCTCACCGTGGTGCGCAATGATCTGCTCGGCGCCTGGCAGCGCTCGCTGCCGGCCGATGCGCCCAATCGTTTTGTCATCAATATCCAGCCCGAGCAGCGGGCGCCGCTGGCCGAAGCGTTTCGCAGCGCCGGCCTGCCGGTGCCGGCGTTCGAGCCGATGATCCGCGCCCGACTGATGTCCATCGATGGCCGTGCGGTCAGCGCCGACCGTTATAGCGACGACAATGCCAAGCGCCTGGCGGAACGCGAATTCAATCTGTCCTGGGGGGCGCCGCCGCGCAATGACAACCGGGTGATTGCCGGCCAGGCACTCGATCAGGATCAGCCCGGCTGGGCGGTCGAAGCCGAGCTGGCCAAGACGCTCGGCATCAAGCTTGGTGACAATTTGATCTTCGATATTGCCGGCAGCCGCTATACCGCACCGGTGCTGGCGCTGCGCAAGGTCAGCTGGGATTCGTTCCGCGTCAACTTCTTCGTGGTCGGCACCCGCGCCTTGCTGGAAAAACAACCGGCCAGTTATGTCACCAGCTTCCATCTGGACGAGCAACACGCCAGCTTTGCCAACCGGCTGGCACGCGACTTCAACAATGTGACCGTGGTCGATGTCTCGACCATTGTCGGTGAAGTGCGCAAGGTGCTGGAGCGGGTGATGACCGCAGTCGAGGTGGTGTTCGCCTTCAGCCTGGCGGCCGGCCTGGTGGTGCTGTATGCCGCCACCCTTGCCACCCATGACGAGCGCAAACAGGAAGTGGCGATCCTGCGCACACTTGGCGCCAGTCGCGCCCTGGTGAATCAGGCGGTCAGCGCCGAGCTGCTGCTGATCGGCGGTTTTGCCGGTTTGCTTGCAGCCAGTGCTGCACTTGCCATGGGCGCGCTGACCGCCCGCCTGCTGTTCAACCTGCCGGTACAACCATCGTGGTGGCTGCTGCCGGTCGGCTTGTTCGGCGGTGGCCTGGCCGCCCGCCTTGCCGCCAGCCCCCTATTGCGTCGCGCCTTGCAGACCGCGCCGCTGCGTGCGCTCGCTTGAGTCCGGCCGCGAGAGCGCTATATTGGCTTGCAGGCTGCCCGCCACAGTGAGAATCGGCAGCCAGGGAGAATAGCTGATGCGTATCGACTACCGCTGCGTCCTGGTGCTGCTGGCCGCAT
>NZ_JAYRLZ010000310.1:0-4625 GCF_041904975.1 Chitinimonas sp.
GAAGCCGCGCCGATGATAGTGTGGACTACCCATGTGAAAGTAGGTCACCGCCAGGCTCCCCCTCTAAAACCCCCTAGATACCCTCTAGGGGGTTTTGCTTTTGCGCAAGCAAAGTGTGTCAGGTCGAGCGGTGCGCCACGAATCAAACGTCGCGCAGCAGGCGGCGGGGCCAGCTAATGTTAGGGCTGTCCCTAAAAAGCCCGTTCCCGAGGTTTGCGATGACGGTCAATGCGCTACGCCGCCACTACCTGCTGCTCGCTGCCAGCAGCCTGATGACTCAACACGCCTGGGCCGACACCACGACATTGCGCTTCGGCCTCGATCCCTATCTCAGCACTCGGTGATTGGTCTCTTATGGCTGAGTATTTACGTTCACATGGCGTACAGCAGGGCTATACGAAGACGGCCGCAGGGCCTGTCTGCAAGTCCGTTTGTCGTGAAGGCGTGGAATTCATTGACACGCTTGAGTTGAAATATTAGCGTATAAGAAAACGCTAACAAACAGATTCAAAGAAGATCAAGCACAGCTTCGGTTTGATGCTGATGCTGGTGGCCTCTGCAATTATTGGAGAAGGAAAATGGTTACTGAATCGGTAGCGAGTTATCGGCAATTCTCAGGGTCATTGCTGCCTGAAATTGCGGACAGGCATGCCTGGATTGATGAGCCTGTCACCAGGGCTTGTGAATATTTTCATTCGATGCCATTTTTTGGTTTTATAAGGAAAATGGAATCTCATCGGGAATTCAAGCCAATTGCAATGGAGCTTTATCACTACGCTGTGGCATTTCCGAAGGTGATGGGCTTGATGCTTGGTTTGGTGTCATATTCAGAGAGTTATATGACGCCTATCTATGCTGAACAGATTTATGGGCAAAGGGCAAATCATCGTTTACTTTTCGATTGGATGATAAAAACGCGCTTGGTGAGCGGAGCTGAGGAGCTGAATAGGTATATTCCTGGTGTTGAAACAAATGCATGTATCAACTTTGCTTATCAATTGGCGATAGAGCAAGATAGAGATAAATGGCTTGCGGCGGTAGGGTTTGGATTTGAGCGGTGCAATCGCGACTTGTTTTCTATGGTGGCTCCGAAAATGTACGAGCTTGGCGCCGATCATACTTGTTTTGATAAGTATGATGGTGTTGCTGATGTTAAGGTTCTTGATTATTTAAATGATAATCTGGATTCTCGTCGGCGCAAAATTATTCTATCAAAAGTGCTTGAGGGCATAACCTTGTGGGCAGCAATGCTGCATTCATGGATTGGAATTGCTACGATGCCGATGTTTGATCTTGATGGCAGGGTAATCCGTCGGGCGTCCTTGGATTGCCATTGAAATATACGCTGACTAAGTTTTGCGTGATGTCAATGATGCTCTCAAGTAAAAAACCAAAACGGCAATTGTTCATGCGGTGGTTTCCAAGGGATTGATTTGAAATCGCAATGGGGCGGCGCGGCGTTTGAGGGAGGCGATGCTCCGTTCTCGCTGCTGCTCTTCGTACCGCTGTTGCCCTTGGTCGACGAAGGCCTCGCCGCGGGTCAGTATGAAGTACACCAAGCGCGCCAATTCATTCGCGGTGGCAGTGTTGGCGCGCGGCTTGTCCATCTGGTTGCATAGCCTTCGGTAGGAGGCGGCAAGGGCCTTGCCGCTATGCGACAGGCGCATGGCGGCCATCGTAAGTACCTGCAGCATTCGATTCGCCGTGCGTTTTGGGCGCAATGCGAGGTGCTGTCAGAATTTCTGTGCGTGGTGTAGATCACTCGCCGGATCGGCGCAGGGACGGCAAACAACGGGATCATGTGCTGCCAGGCGCGCCGCCATGATGTCGTGATCGTTGGCGACTTCTGCGCCCAAGGTCCCTCGGCAAACACACGGAGTTCGGCCTGGGCGGCTTCGGCGCTGGTCGCCCTGTATATCGGCTTGAACGCCGCTGCTAGCGCCTTCCTGTCCGTATAACTGGCGTAATCGAGGCTGTTGCGGATCAGATGCACGATGCCAGTCTGTAGCGTGGAGGCCGGAAGCGCATGCTCAGGGCCTCGGGCATGCCCCTGCGGCCATCGGTGACGGCAATCAGGGCGCTTCATCTAGGTGGTGGGGCCTATCAGTTTGCTTCAACCTTGCGTAGCGCGTAGCCTTCCTTGTCGACGCATCGTAATTCGTTTTCTCTACCCTCTACGTGGCATCGATTTGTGCTGCCCATTCCCTCTCGCTGTGGCCGTTGTGTGCACGATCGCGGCTACGTTTGGCGTCTCGTCTAAACAATTTCTGAAAACCGTGGATTTATTGGCATGACATCAACAAATGCATGCCAGCCAGTTTGCGCCTGCGCTGCGTGACATTTTACAACGCAAAGGACAAATAATGGATACCAGCATTGTTGGCCATGGTTTTGGAGGTGGATTCAATCAAGCGGGAGGCGCTACTGCGGAAGGCAATGCGCTTGACTCGGCGGAAGCGGCAACTCCATCACGCCAAACCGAACTTCAGGCGTCACGGGCTCGGGACAGCATCCAGTTTGGTCAAGACCAAGCTGCGGGAGTGTTGCACACCTATGGAAGTACTGATGGTGCGCTGCAAGACGATAGCGCGACCGATGGCAATGGCGCGCAACGCTACCTGCTATCCACCGGCCATGCCGAAATGCTGGAGATTCGCAATGTGGATGGCCGTACCACAGCTGTGCGCTGGCATGCACAAGGGCGAGGCTATGTGGCTGGTGCGGCACTGGATCTGGGTGCCTATCAGGACAGCGACCGCTTTCTGATTGGCGATATCGATGGTGATGGCAAAAATGATCTGCTGGTTCTGCATAAGCGGAACAATCAGGCGCTTGCCCAGGTTTGGCTGACCCAGGCTGATGGCAGCTTGGCACAGGCTGGCGAAACCGCGATTGGTGCATGGCACGACGACAGCCACTATTTGATGGCCGATGGCCAAGGCAATGGCAAAGTCGGCCTGTGGGTGGTCGAGAACTATGAGGAGAGCAGCACGAGAGTCAGCTATTGGGTCTCGACGGGCGGCGGTTTCAATCTGCTGCGCCAGCTCGTGCTGGATGGATGGGACTACAAGCAGCGCATCAGCACGGTTGATGTGCATGGCAATGGCCAGCAATCCTTATTGATTGCTGCATCGGTGTATGACGACGGAGACCATCTGCAACGCCAGACACTACTGACCGTACAGCCGGATCTCAGCCTCGCGCAGTCCACTCTGCCGGTTGGCCGCGTGGATAGGCAGGCACAACAATTAGCCGTATTGAAAGGCGTGCCGGACAGCCACGGTTCCCATGTGCTGGGGGTGTATTCCACCGATGAGTGGAACGGGAACGGCTACAGTACCCGGATCAGCCTGTTCGACAACGGTCAAGCCATCGACTTCGTCCCACCGATGGACAGCCATCGCCGACAAATCTTGCTCACGGGCGACCTGCTCGGCCAAGGCCATAGTGATCTGGTCCAGATCTGGGAAAATGAAGACGATCAAACCACCGTCACCACCTGGCTGCGCGAGGGAAACCGCTATATCAAGGGGGCCGACAGCGATCTCGGGCCTTGGCAATACGACGCCACCTTCCGCCTGCAGGATATCGACAGCGACGGCCGGGTAGAGCTGATCAGCAGCTTCACCGGCCAAAACGGCGAACCGCAGATCAACAGCTATCTGTTTGATGGCAGCCAGTTCCAGACACCTTACAACCGTCTGCACGACACCCGCCTGCTCGAACTGGACCTGGGCCATGACGGCCGGCGCAGCCTGCTGGCCATCGAACATGGAGAAGGTGATACCGCCGTAGCGGTGTTATGGCTGGCCAGCGGCAGCGGTTATGTCAAGGGTGGTAGCCAGCTGCTGGGTGATTGGCAGGCGGGCGCCCAATATCTGGTCGGGCAAATGGCCAATGGCAAGCGCGGCCTCTTGGTGATCCACCGCGAAGACAATATGGCCGTGGCAACACGCTGGTCCGCCAGCACCACTGGCTTGCTTGAGCAGGGCAGCACCACTGTGGGCGAGTGGGACCCGAGCGTGCACTACCAGTACGGCGATTTCAGGGGTCAAGGCTTGGCCGAGCTGCTGGCGGTCAAGGTGCCTGCCGACAATAATAGCCAGGTCAGCGCCACTCTATGGCGCGACGGCGATGGCATGCTGGAGAAGGGGGCGACTGCCCAGATCGGCTACTGGGGTACGCCTTATAAACCGGTGCAGATCTGGTTGCAGGACATCAATGGCGATGGCCGCCAACAGTGGGTGATGGCGCTGTACGACATTGCCGGCAAGGGTGGTGGCTTCCTAGTGGTAGGCAGCGGTCGCGATGGTCAGCTATACGGGACCAACAGCGAATGGTATGACACCCGCGGTGGTGTTTTGGGGCAGCCCATGCCGGTACTGGAAGCCGGGGGCGGCAGTGGTATTGGCATTGTTCGCAAGGTGGAGGTCGGCGAGGAGGAGCCTGGCTTTATCCATATTGGCGCCAATAAGGGGGGCAGCAGCTTTGCCGGTAAAGTGAACGATATTTGGCCGGAGGATCGGGGTGGTCAATTCTTCAGCGTCGATCTCGATGGCAATGGTATGGGTGATTTGATTGAAGTATCAACGGCCGTTGGCAATGAGACCGTTGTCAGAGTCTGG
>NZ_JAYRLZ010000311.1:0-4624 GCF_041904975.1 Chitinimonas sp.
GTTATGCCGCACTCATTCCGCCTTGATTTACCGCAAAACTCGACCCGGCGCGACCGTCGGCAAAACGTCAACAGAGCCTAGGCAAGCGCTGGACAACTCCACTGACGCACCACCAGCACGGCTCCGCTGCAGCGGCCACCGTGGCTAAACACCCGTTTCGCTCGGCGCATCCCGGGTAGTGCCGGTGCTGCTTGCCAGTGCCTTGCCCGCAGTGCAGATCAACCCCGAACACAAAGCCAATCAATGAGAACACGTATTTTGCTGGTCGAAGACAATGTGGAACTGCTGCCGGTGTATGCCGAAGGGCTGGCCGACTTCGGTTTTGATGATGTGGTGACATTCAGCGACACCACCAATATCGTGGAACGTCTGGCGGCTGCCTACACCGGACCGAGCATCCTGTTGACCGATGTGTTCCTCCATCCGCTTACCGCTACCCGCTATCTGCCCGAGTTGGCGCCGGCCGGGCTAAAGCTGCCCGTGGTGTTGATGAGCTCGATCACCGACCCGATCCAGCTCAATTCGCTGGTGTTGCAATGCCAGTACTGCGGTTTTTTCAGCAAGGGCAAGAATGCGCAGATCTTCCTGAGCCAGCTGGCCCTGCACCTGGCTGATATGGCTGATCGCGCCGAGAATGCCTGGGCAGCCTATAGCGAACGGCAGCATGCCAGGGCAATGGTGCGCGGCCTGAAAGACACCCAGAAGATGTCGAAAGAGAAAAAACTGGAAGTGCTGCGGCATATTGTTGCCTTTGAAGACGCCGCCGATATCGCCCGCAATCTCGGCGTTGGCACCACCACAGTGTACGAATTGCGCAAGGAATTCATGGGCTGGATCACCGAAGCACACACCGCCCGGCGCCTGCAGGCGTTTATTGATGCGGTTCGCGACTAAGGGCAGCTAAGCTGGGCTGAGCAGACATTGTCGGCTTGGGCTTCGCCCATGCAGACCCTGCGGCAGTCATGCACCACTCCGGCAGACTCTGCCCCCTCGGGAGACAAGCATGCATCGCCTAATCTGGCTCCTGTCCCTGCTATTGATCCTGCACAGCGAGGCAGCTGAATGGCGTATTCGCTATCCCGACAGCGGCGACCGCCGCCACGAGTTCTTTACCGCCCTGATCGAAGAAAGCCTGAAAGCCGATGGACAAACAGTGCGATTGGAAGCGGTAAGCATACCGCGCCATATGCGCAGCTATCTGGCGCTGAAGCAGGCAAAAATCGACATCTTGTGGCTATTGCCGAGCAAGGAGCGCGATCAGCAATTTCACCGCATCAACATGCCTTTGACCAATGGTCTGGTCGGCAAGCGTGTATTGTTGATCGCCGAGGGAGACAAACGCTTCGAGTCGCTCGCACAGCTGTCCGACCTTCAAGCCAGCGGACTGGTGGCCGGCCTGGGCCGCGGCTGGCGCGATGTCGCCATCTGGGATGCCAACCAGCTGCCGCGCTATGAACATAATGGCGACTGGAACGATCTGTTCCGCTTGCTGGCATCACGACGACGCGGCGTGGACTATCTGCCGCGCGGCGCCATCGAAGTGCTGGACGAGGCCAGAGTCCATCCGGAGCTGATGATCGAACCACGACTATTGCTCAGCTATCCCGGCGAATTCTATTTTTACACCCATAGCGAAGCCCTGGCCAAAGCGCTGGAGAGAGCCTTGAAGCATGCTCAGCAACAAGGCTTGCTATCGCGACTACAGCAGCAAATCTTCGGCCCGGCACTGGAGCGCCTGCAGCTGGATGGCCGCCACCTGATCGAGCTGAAAGCCGCCGCTGAATAGCCAGCGATACCCCGCCAAAACAAAAAGCCGGCCAAACGGCCGGCTTTCGTCAAGCAAACAACCCGCTTATTCCTTGGCCTTCAAGGCTTCCACCAGGTCGATGTACTTTTGCTTGGCAACATCGGACTCGGTGCCGGACAACTCGGCCCAGGCGTTGTACTTGGCGGCGCCGACAAAGTCGAACATGGAGGGCTTGTCGCCCTTTACATCGCCTTCGGAGGCTTGCTTGTACAGCGCGTAGAGCTTGAGCTTGACCGAATTGTCTGGCGCTTCGGACAGCTGGGTGACGTCTTCAGCGGCTTGCTTGAACTTGGCATCGATATCGGACATGTCATTTCCTCGGTTTGGTCTGGATCGTTGTTAGGGCATGGCAAATGTGGATTTGCCGAACTCAGTCGATAATTTCAATCAAGCGTTTGCTTGAGTCAAGCGCTATCACCAAAGGCAATCTTGCCGTCCACTATGGTGTAGCGAACTTTGCCGTGCATTTCCATGCCGGTAAAGGGGGTGTGCTTGCCGGAGCTGCGCAGCGTATCACTCCCCACCCGCCAGTAGGCCTGCGGATCGAACAGGCAAAGATCGGCCACGCCACCGACGCTGATGCGCCCGCCCGGTACGCCGAGCAGGGCAGCCGGTGCCGTGCTGATCTTGGCCAGGGCCGAAGCCAGCGGCAGCTGCTTTTGCGCAGCCCAGGCGAGGGTAAGCGGCAGCAGCAGCTCCAGGGCGCTGGCACCGGGCTTGGCTTCGCCAAATGGCAGCAGCTTGTCGTCGTTGCCCACCGGGCTGTGATCGGAGCAAATGGCGTCGATGCTGCCGTCGAGCAGGCCGCGCTGGATCGCATCGCGGTCGGCCAGGCCGCGCAGCGGCGGGCTCAGGCGCATATTGCTGTCGAAATAGCCGATATCCACATCGGCCAGATGCACATGATTGATGCTGACATCGCAAGTCAGCTTCAAGCCATAGGCGCGCGCCGCCGCCACCATCTCGATACCTTCGCGTGACGACAGGCGCTCCAGATGCACCCGGGCGCCGGTATCGCGCATCAGGATCACGATGGTGGAAATCGCCACCGTCTCGGCCGCCGTGGGGATGGCCGGCAGACCGAGGCGGGTCGCCACCTGGCCGTCATGGGCTACGCCGCCGCTGGCCAGGCGCACATCTTCCGGACGCAGGCGCAGCGGGATATCGTAGGTGGCAGCGTATTGCATGGCGCGATACAGCACCCGGGTGTCGGCCAGCGGCGCATCGGCCTGACTGAAGGCAATGCAGCCGGCCTCGCGCAGCTTGGCGAACTCGGTCAGCTCATGGCCGGCCAGATCGCGGGTGAGGGCGCCCAGCGGCAACACGCGAGCAAGGCCCAGCGCATCGGCGCGCTGGCGCAGCATTTGCACGAGGCCAGGCTCATCCAGCGCCGGCTTGGTGTCGGGCATGGCGCACAGGGTGGTAATGCCGCCGGCCACCGCTGCCTTGAGTTCGGACTGCAATTTGTTCTTGTGCTCGCCGCCAGGCTCACCGAGCCGCGCGGCCAGGTCCACCAGACCCGGTGCCACCACCAGGCCGCTGGCGTCGATGATCTGGTCGGCAGCAAAGCCGGCCGGCGCCGCGCCGATGGCGAGGATCTTGCCGTCGGCCAGATGCAGGTCGGTAATGCCATCATGGCCGCTGGCCGGGTCGACCAGGCGACCATTCACAATGCTGATGCGCTTCATGTGCGGGCCTCCGTAAGGGTGCTCATAACGGCCATACGCACTGCGATGCCGAAGGTCACTTGATTGAGAATCACGCTTTGCTTGCCATCGGCCACCGCCGAGTCGATTTCCACCCCCCGGTTCATCGGCCCTGGGTGCATCACGATGGCATCGGGCTTGGCCAGCGTGGCCAGCTTTTCGCTCGACAAGCCGTAGAACTGGTTGAACTCATTGGCACTGGGCAGCAGGGCGCCATTCATGCGCTCGTTCTGCAGGCGCAGGGCGATCACCACGTCCACATCCTTCAGACCCGCCTTGAGATCGTGGAACACCCGCACGCCTAGCTGCTCGACATCACGCGGTAGCAGGGTCTTGGGGCCGATCACCCGCACTTCCGGCACGCCGAGGGTGGTCAGTGCGTGGATCTGCGAGCGGGCAACCCGGCTGTGCAGAATGTCGCCGACGATGGCCACGGTCAGATTCTGGAAGTCGCCCTTGAAGTGGCGAATCGTGTACATATCGAGCAGGGCCTGAGTCGGGTGCGCATGGCGGCCGTCACCGGCATTCACCACCGCCACACCAGGCTGCAAATGCTTGGCGATCAGGAAGGGCGCGCCCGATTCGGCATGGCGCACCACAAACATATCGGCGCCCATCGCCTGCAGATTGTGGATGGTATCGAGCAGCGTCTCACCCTTGGCAGTAGAGCTGGCCTGGATATTCAGGCTGTGCACATCGGCGCTCAGGCGCTTTTGCGCGATCTCGAAGGTGGTGCGGGTGCGGGTCGAGTTCTCGAAAAACAGATTGAACACGCTTTTGCCGGCCAGATCGGCGTGCTTTTTCTCACCACGTTCTTCCGCCGCCACATAGGCGGCAGCGCGATCGAGAATCTGGCGCAAGATACGCGCCGGCAGCCCTTCGGTGCTGAGCAGATGAATCAGCTCGCCGTGGCTGTTGAGTTGGGGGTTGTACATGTTGTCGCCTTTTTAATGCTGGATGCCTGATCGTTCACTCAATCTACAGTGGAGGCGCCCGGGAAACCCGTGCGCTAACCATTGGTGGGGGCTGATACAGCGGCTCCCCTTGATTCAATCCTACTCCCCCCGCCCTCGCCGCCGCGAGGGAGCCTCGCTGACGCTCGTCGGTGGCT
>NZ_JAYRLZ010000312.1:0-4612 GCF_041904975.1 Chitinimonas sp.
CGACAATCCGGTCGGCAAAGGCGCGGGCATGGTCGATCTGGTGCAGATTGCACAGCACGGTAATGCCGAGTGCCCGGGCCGATTCACGCAGGCAGGTGAGCACCTGCACCGCCGTTTGCGGGTCGAGGCTGGCAATCGGCTCGTCGGCGAGAATCAGACTGGGCTGCTGGGCCAATGCACGGGCAATGCCGACTCGCTGCAACTGGCCGCCTGAAAGCGAATCGCTGCGCGCAGCGGCCTTGTGCGCCAGGCCAACCCGCTCCAGACACTGATGGGCCAGCGCCACATCGCTGCTGCGAAACAGCTGCATCAGCGAGGCGAAGGTGGAAACCGAACCCAGGCGGCCGGTCAGCACATTTTTCAGCACCGACAAGCGCGGCACCACATGGTGGTGCTGGAAGATCATGGCCACCTGCCGGCGCAGTGCCCGCTCATTGCCCGCTAGCATCACATCATGGCCGGCAACCCGCAACTCGCCGTCATCGGCCTGCACCAGCCGGTTCAGGCAGCGCAACAGGGTGGATTTACCGGCGCCGGACTGGCCAAGCACCGCCAGGAATTCACCGGGCGCCACCGAGAGATCGATGCTGCGCAATACCTGATTGCTGCCATAGGCCTTGCTCAGGCGGCGTATTTCGATCATTTCATGCCCTTCAGGTCGAGCTTGAGCACCTTGGCGGTGTCACGGACGATGTCATAGGCCGCGTCATTGGTGGGGTGAAAGCCATTGAGCAGGCCCTGGTCGCCCCATGGCAGATCCTTCAGGTTGGCCAGCGCGCGGCTCAGCTTGTCCTTGAGGGCCGGATCGAGATCCTTGCGCCACACCATCGGCGACTCGGGAATCGGGCCGGAGGTCCAGATGATGCGGAAGTCGTCCTGCTTGACCACGCCCTTGGCTACCGCCTGGGCGAGGATGCGGTCGGCCACGGCGGCGGCGTCCACCTTCTTGTTGGCCACAGCCAGAATGCTGGCATCGTGCGAGCCGGAGAAGATCACCCGGCCAAACAGGCCGTCCGGCGCGAAGCCGGCCTGGGTCAGGCCCGATTTCGGGAACAGATGGCCCGATGCCGAACCGGGGTCAACAAAAGCGAAGTTGCGGCCCTTGAGTTCGCCCAGCGAATTGATGCCGCTGTCCTTGCGGGTGATGATCACGCTCTTGTAGGTGCTCTGGCCTGCTTTCTTGGTCACCGCCACCGAAAATGCTTCGACATCGGCTACCGAGGTGGCCATCACATACGAGAATGGCCCGAGGTAGGCGACGTCGAGTTTTTTGGCCCGCAGCGCTTCGATCACCCCGTTGTAGTCCGACGCGACAAACGGTTTTACCGGCATGCCCAGTTGTTGCTGCAAGCCATCGAGCATCGGCCGGCTGCTTTCTATCATCGCTTGCGAGTCTTCGGCCGGAATCAGGCCGATGGTCAGCTGTGCAGCTGCCTGGGCCGGGTTGGCCAGTGTGAGCAGTACGAGGGGGCAGAGTGTCGCCAGCAGGCGTTGGGCAAGCAGCTTCATGGCATTCCTGTCTGATGGAGGAGAATGGCCCGCAGCTTAGCCAGCGCAGATGACAGCTGATCTATCGGATTGGCAGTAAAATTTCCTTGAAACTATTGATGGTATCTATGGATGTGCATCGCACTGCGCCAAACGAACAGCGCCCGTCCCGGATATGGTAGAGGCGCTGGGCGAAGGATTGACGACGCAGTGCCGGCTTTGAGCCGGGTTTTCCGCGACCGAAATATTGCTGGCCTTGTAGCGGCTATCGTGCCCGGCGAAAGCCACAGGCCGGATGGGTGTGGCCAGCGCTGTGATTGGGCAGGCCAAGGAAATCGAGAATATGCGGGGTGGCACCATCAACCTGGCTTAAGGGCGCGCTGCTCAGGTCGCCCGAGCAATAGGCGGGTTTGCCGGGGTTCAGATAGTGGTTGTTCAGGATCAGGAAGCTGTTGCGCTCAGCGGCCGACTGGCCGCCATGGCCGCTATTGAGGCCGCCGTGGTCGGAAGTGACCACGATCAGCCATTCCTCGTTCAGATAGTTCGGGCGCGCCACCAGGGCTGCCAGCACCTGGGCGATCTGCTGGTCTTCGGCGCTGATCTTGCTCTGGTAGTAAGGATGCAGCGGCGCATAGCTGGCGGCATGGATATCGACATTGTGCAGATAGTAAAAAATCGCCGAGGGCGCATGGCGCCAGCCCAGCATCCGCTTTACCGCATCGCTGGCCTGCTGCGAATTCTTCGGCGCATTCACTTCAATGAAGTCGGCCTGCCGTGGTGCCAGATTGTGGCTGATATTGAACCAGTCACCGACTACCGCCACGGTGGCGTCCGGATATTGCTGCTTGATCAGGTCGAACACATGCGGCCGTTGTAGTGGCAGGCTGGCATCGTTCGATACCACGCCATGCTGGTCGGCCCAGAAGCCGGTGAACACCGAGGCCCAGCCCGGCCCGCTGACGGTAGGCTGGCTGCCGCCGGCCAGCACATTCGCATGAAAGGCGCCGCTGGCAATCAGGGCCGGCAAGGCGGTGAGCGGTGCACAGCCCTGGCAGGCAATACTGTCGCCGCGCAGGCCATCGATGCCGATCAACAGCACATGCTTGTCACCGGGCAGCGGGTTGGGCCGGCCTTCGCCGGCAATCAGCGAGTAATGGTCATAGGGGTTGCCGGGATAATCGGTTTTCAGGCCGCCCACGTCGCTGGCGCGCACATCGCTCAAGTCGCAGGCCTGCTGCGCCTTGTAATAGTCAAACGAGCGGCACCAGGCGCGGCGTGGCAGGGCGGTGCAGGCAGCGGCGCAATCGCTCGGGCTGGCATTGCGCAGCTGCTCGGTATTGTGGCCGGCAATGGCGGCATCGCGGCTCAGGCTGAATTGCTTGAGCAGTGCCGGCCGCAGGCTGTAATGGTCATAGGGGTTGCCGGGGTAGTCGGTTTTCAGGCCGCCGACATCGCTGGCGCGTACATCGCTCAGGTCGCAAGCCTGCTTGAGCTTGTCGTAGTCGAACGATACGCACCAGGATGAGCGGCTCGCATCGAGGCAGGCGGTGGCGCAGTCGGCGGGCGCCACCTGCTGCAGATGCTCGGTATTGTGGCCGGCGATGGCGGCATTGGCGCTGCGGTCGAAATAGTCCAGCGGCAGCGCCAGGGCGATGCTGCCCAGTAGCGCCAGCAGCACGGCGGGCGTATGGCGGCTTGGTCGGGTTATTGACAGGCTCGTTTGCATGAATCGCCTCCAGGCGGAATGGAAAGCCTGCAGACTGGGCATGTCACATGACGGTCACGCTATCGAATCAATATGGTTTTCCCCAGTGAATCATCGTGAAAGTCTATTGATGTCCAGCGCCAAGCTCCGCGCCTTTCTGGCGGTTGCCCGTCATGGCAATTTCAGTGCCGCAGCCCGCGCCTGCGGCCTCAGCCAGCCGACCCTCACTACCCAGGTACAGGCGCTGGAGCGCCAGCACAAGGTCGAATTGTTTCACCGGCGCGGCCATCGCATCGAACTGAGCAGTGTGGGCCTGGCCCTGCTGCCGATCGCCCGCCAGCTGGCCAGTCTGGAAGTGGAGGCCTACAACCTGCTGCATGACAGCGGTGAATTGCACACCGGCCGGCTGCGCATTGGCGCGGTCGGGCCGTTTCATGTGATCGAGATGGTGGATGCCTATCGCGGGCGGCACCCCGGTATCGAGCTGTCGATCCGGCTCGGCAATTCCGCCGATGTGTTTGCCGATCTGGAAAACTATGTGATCGACATCGGCGTGCTGGCGCGTTTTCACGATGCACCGGGCTTTGAAACCCTGCACTACGCCCGCCACGCCATCATCCTGTTTGTCGAGCGCAGCCATCCGTTTGCCCAGCGCGGTGTGGTGGCGCTGGAGGAGCTGGCCGGCCAGCCGATGCTGCAACGTGAAAGCGGTTCCAGCACGCGGCGCGCGCTGGAAGCAGCGCTGCAGCAGGCCGGTGTCAGCCCGAAGCTGGCGATGGAAATCGGCAGCCGCGAGGCATTGCGCGAGGCGGTGGCACGTGGCATCGGCATCGGCGCGGTTTCCGAAGCCGAATTCATTCCCGATCCACGCATTTGTCCGGTGCGCATTGCCGGCGACCCGGCCTATACCGAAACCTATCTGTACTGCCTGGCAGAGCGCCGCCAGAGTCGGCTGATCGCTTCGTTCTTCGAGCAGGCGGCCGCCTTGCGCGCCGCGCCAGAGCTATCCGGTGTGCCGCAGTGAGCAAGTCGGACTCGTGCGCAGGCTCATGAAATGAGCTTGCGGTGCGCCATGATTGCCCGGGCTTGCCGGTGCTATGGCGCACCGGCGCAATGGTTGGCGGAGGGAAGGCATGCACGAGCGTTTGTATCGCATCAATCAGCTGCTGGCGAGCCGGCGGGTTGTTCCCACCAATACGTTTCTGGCTGAGCTGGAAGTCTCGTTAGCCACCTTAAAGCGCGATCTGGCCTATCTGCGCGACCGGCTGCATGCGCCCATCGTGTTCGACCGCGACTTGCAGGGCTATCGCCTCGACAAGGGGGGCGGCGGGCCGGCATTCCATCTGCCCGGACTATGGTTCGACGCCCATCAGACTCGCGCATTGCTGACCATGAGGACCTTGCTGCAACAGCTCGACC
>NZ_JAYRLZ010000313.1:0-4604 GCF_041904975.1 Chitinimonas sp.
CTGCCATTTCGCCCTTCCCCGGCGCATCTACCGGCTCGGGCGGCGAAATCCGCGATGAAGGCGCTACCGGCCGTGGCTCCAAGCCCAAGGCGGGCCTCACCGGTTTTACCGTATCCAACCTGAATATCCCCGGCTTCAAGCAGCCCTGGGAAGTGTATTCCGACAGCCAGCTCGAATACGGCAAGCCCGGGCGCATCGTCTCGGCCCTGCAGATCATGCTGGATGGCCCGATTGGCGGCGCCGCCTTCAATAACGAATTCGGCCGCCCCAATCTGACCGGCTACTTCCGTACCTTTGAAGAAAGCCATCTGGGCGAAATGCGCGGCTATCACAAGCCGATCATGATCGCCGGCGGTCTTGGCAATATCGACGCCGACCATATCGGCAAGCACGATATCCCGGCCGGCGCACTGATCATCGTGCTGGGCGGCCCCGGCATGCTGATCGGCCTCGGTGGTGGTGCCGCCTCATCGATGGATACCGGCGCCAATGCCGCCGACCTCGATTTCGACTCGGTACAGCGCGGCAACCCGGAAATCGAACGCCGTGCGCAGGAAGTCATCGACCGCTGCTGGCAGCTGGGCGACAAAAACCCGATTCTGTCGATTCACGATGTCGGCGCCGGTGGCCTGTCAAACGCCCTGCCTGAGCTGGTGCATGGCTCGGATCGCGGTGCCCAGTTCAAGCTGCGCGATATCCATATCGAAGAAAAGGGCATGTCGCCGCTGCAAATCTGGTGTAACGAATCGCAAGAGCGCTATGTGCTGGCAATTCGTGCCGAAGACCTCGATACCTTCCGCGCCATTGCCGAGCGCGAGCGCTGCCCCTTCTCGGTGGCCGGCACCGCCACGCTGGAAAAGCAGCTGGAAGTGGCCGACAGTCACTTTGGCAACAAGCCGGTGGATATGCCGATGGACGTGCTCTTGGGCAAGCCACCGAAAATGACGCGCGATGTGCAGCGCCTGCGCCGCGAACTGCCGATGTTCGACTCCAGCACGCTGGATCTGCACGACGCCACCTACCGGGTGCTGCGCCTGCCGGCAGTGGCCGACAAGCGCTTTTTGATCACCATTGGCGATCGCTCGGTGGGCGGCATGACCTGCCGCGACCAGATGGTCGGCCCCTGGCAGGTGCCGGTGGCCGATGTGGCCGTCACCGCCATGGGTTACGAAACCTATCTGGGCGAAGCGATGGCGATGGGCGAGCGCACGCCGCTGGCACTGATCTCCGGCCCCGCTTCGGGCCGCATGGCAGTGGGTGAAGCGCTCACCAATCTGGCCGCCGCCCGTATCGGCAAGCTCGGTGATGTCAAGCTATCAGCCAACTGGATGGCCGCTGCCGGCCACCCCGGCGAAGACGCCGCCCTGTTCGACACCGTGGAAGCGGTACGCGATCTGTCGATTTCGCTGGGCATCAGCATTCCGGTCGGCAAAGACAGCCTGTCGATGAAAACGGTGTGGAAGGACCAGGGCCAGGATCGCGCCGTGGTGGCGCCGCTATCGCTGATCGTATCGAGCTTCGCCCCGGTGGTGGACGTGCGCCGCACCCTCACCCCGCAGCTGCGCACCGATCAGGGCGATACCGACCTGATCCTGATCGACCTGGGCAATGGCAAGTGCCGCCTCTCCGCATCGGCCCTGGCACAGGTCTACAAGCAAGTGGGCAACCACGCGCCCGACCTGGAAGACCCGGCCGCGCTGGCTGCTTTCTTCAATGTGGTGCAGCAGCTCAATGCCGACGGCAAGATCCTCGCCTACCACGACCGTGGCGATGGCGGCCTGATCGTTACCCTGGCCGAGATGATGTTCGCCGGCCGCACCGGCGTGACGCTGGATGTGGACGAGCTGTGCATCGAGCGCCGTCGCAATGAGCGCGAATACGGCCAGATCAATACCGAATCGGTGGCCCGCGCCGAAAACGGCCGCCTCCTGGGCGTGCTGTTCAATGAAGAGCTGGGCGCCGTGCTGCAGGTGCGCCGTAGCGACACTCACGCCGTGATGGCCGCCTTCTTTGCCGCCGGCATCCGCAGCCAGCTGCATGTAATCGGCTCACTCAACGACGACGACCGTCTGAAGATCAAGAAGCGCAACCGCCTGGTGTTCAGCGAAACCCGCAGCGATCTGCACAAGGCCTGGTCGGAAACCAGCTGGCAGCTGCAGCGCCTGCGCGACAACCCGGCCAGCGCCGACAGCGAATATGCCTTGGTCGGCCAGAAACAGCGCGGCCTGTATGCCGAGCTGACTTTCGAGCCCAGCGAGGACATTGCCGCGCCGTATATCGCCAAGGGCGTGAAGCCGAAGATTGCTGTGCTGCGTGAGCAGGGCGTAAACGGCCATGTGGAAATGGCCGCCGCGTTCGACCGCGCCGGCTTTGCCGCGCTGGACGTGCATATGTCCGACATCCTGCAAGGCCGCGTATCGCTGAAGGATTTCCAGGCCTTTGCCGCCTGTGGTGGCTTCAGCTATGGCGACGTGCTGGGGGCTGGCGAAGGCTGGGCCAAATCCATCCTGTTCAACGCCCGCGCCCGCGCCGAGTTCGAAGCCTTCTTTGGCCGCAGCGATACCCTGGCGCTGGGTGTGTGTAATGGCTGCCAGATGATGTCCAACCTGGCAGAAATCATCCCCGGCGCCGATGCATGGCCGAAGTTCCGCCGCAATGCCTCCGAGCAGTTCGAGGCCCGCCTGGTCATGGCCGAAGTGCCCGACAGCCCCAGCGTATTCTTCGCCGGCATGGCCGGCAGCAAGATGCCGGTAGTGGTATCGCACGGCGAAGGCCGCGCGGTATTTGCCGATGCGGCAGACCGCAAGCGGGTGATCACCGCCATGCGCTATGTCGACGACAAGGGCCTGCCGACCGAAGTCTACCCACTGAACCCGAACGGCTCGCCCGACGGCATCGCCGGCGTCACCACCGCCGACGGCCGCTTCAGCATCATGATGCCGCACCCGGAACGCACCTTCCGCTCGGTAACCATGAGCTGGCACCCGGAGCAATGGGGCGAGGATAGTGGCTGGATGCGGATGTTCCGTAATGCGCGCAAGGTGATTGGTTGATTTGCGCTGTTGGAATTTAAATGACCCGCTTTCTGCGGGTCTTTTTACAATCGGTGCAAGCATGCAAACGCCATGTCAAGCGCGACGCTACGGCCAACGCCGTGTTGCGCAATGTAATTCCGGTTGCGCCCGTCGTATTGCAACGGTTTGGGAGCCATGCCTCGCAGCGAATGTGGCGCATGTCCAAGCCAATATGGCAGTTTTGGCGTCTACATCTAGTTAGAGCTTATGTCGCACTCAGCACAGGACTCAGCCACGAAGGACACGAACGGAAGCACTGTTTCTGTGCGAGCTACTGTGCGTGTTCTATCGATTCACCCTTCCGTGCTCGAACCATTATCTGATCGAGAGAAAGGCAATGTCCTCTCCATGCTTGGAGAGTTTTTCGAAGTTTACGAAGTCGATCAATATGGCCGAGCTTGGGTAGAGAAGTGGTGGCGCGACACAGAAGGAAATTCCATGTCACATTCTCTGGCTCTAGAGCCTGCGGAAATGGAGCTGATAGTAAAATCTATTTAGGCCGCACACATTGAAATCGAACGCATCCTCGCAACAACCGACTACTCAGTTCACTCCCAGCACACTGACCGAGTTGGCACGCCATAAAAGTCCAAAGTTTCCGTGGCTACCCGATGCGTTGCTAAGTTGTGGCGCCGGAACGTGGGACGGTCCTACCTACCTTCGTTTTGCCTCCGCGCACAACGCAAACCAGCCAGGCTCGGAGTGGCAGTTCGAAACAAATGTGGTTCTGGTTCACGAAATTTGGGGCGTTCTGGTGATCGATATCCTGAAGTCAAATCGCCTCGGTGGTATCGAGTTCGTTGATCGAATCGAGGGATAGGACATGCCGCCGAACCACTCAACTCACCAGCGGCCAAACAAGTCCGTCAACGGGGCGCCAAAATGCTGCGCCTTTTGGTTCCCTCTGCTGCGCTCCAGCGCCCGTTACGTCTAACGTTAGGCATCAGAATGAGCCGCATCGCTACTTCGCTTGCTGTCATTACATGGTCAGCCATTGTGTTTGCCAGTGGCTACGTGTTTCGGGAGCACCAGATGCTGCACTCGCATCGTGTTGAAACAACTCAGCCTCTGGTTCTCGTCTCATCGACAGGGAACGCCGAAGGTATTCTCCCACTGGGTACAACGCTCTACGGATATCGCAGCGCCGGAGAGCAATCCCTATTCATAGCTTTCATCGGTACGAAAGAGCTTTCCAAAGTGAGAGCGCAGGGGTCTAAAAACTGGCTCGAAATCTCACCGATTACAGCATTCGGCAAGAAGCCATGATGCCTAACGCGTCGACGCTCGGCGCCCCCCGGGGCAGCGGAGTTATTCGTGGCATGGACAGAAGGCCATCGCGCTAGGCCGCCTTGCTTTTTGTAAGCGTGGCTTCAGCCGCGATGGCGGGCGCAGCACGCCCACAGTAGTCGAATACACGCAGCACCAGCTACGGAGAACCCCAACCCCGTCGGCTCTCGCCGAGCACCGCAGCAGCTTGCGGGGTAGTCCGGGACAGCATGTTTGAGCCTTGGCGCAGCCAAGGCGAGTTCT
>NZ_JAYRLZ010000314.1:0-4581 GCF_041904975.1 Chitinimonas sp.
AGTTCGGCCACGGCCGCAATGCGAATCGCGCAGGGAACCCGGCGCAGCCGGGCGAGGCCGTCGGGTCGCCTTTTCTTTCGGTACTTTCTTTTGGCGAAGCAAAAGAAAGTACCCCGGCTGCGGGACGGGCCCCGCACCAAAACATCTGCGCCGCAGGCGCATAAGACCGACATCGTCCATTCGGCGCAATACGCTTCGCATGAAGCGCGTATCGCCTCAGCCGGACCTTTGGTTTTATGCGCCTGCGGCGCGAGTATTTTGGGCGGGATTGCGTCCCGCAGCCGCCTGACTTTCTTGTCTTGCCAAGAAAGTCAGCAAAGAAGGCGCGCCCGCGGTGTCGCCCGGCTGCGCCGGGTTCCCTGCGCTTCTCGACCAAGTCGGCGGCTCGGGAACTCGGCCCTGCGGGCCTCAGACACCCCTCGCCTTCATCCGCCTTGGCCTGCGATGCTCGGCGCCACCGAGGGCAGAGGGGCGCTCCGTAGGAAGTGCAGGAGGTTATCAAGCGCCGTAGGGCGGCCCATGGCCGCCTTGCGTTTTGTAGGAGCGGCTTCAGCCGCGAAGGCGGGCGCAGCCCACCACAGTCGTCGAATACACGCAGCGCCAGCTACGAGGAGCACAGGGAACCGGCCAAAGGCCGGCGAGGCCGTCGGGTCGCCTTCTTTTGCCTACTTTTCTTGGCGAAGCAAGAATAAGTAGGGCGCATGCGGGGCGCCCCCCGCGCCTAAACATCCGCGCCGAAGGTGCATAAGGCCAACGCTGCACATTTGGTGCAATGCATTTGGCTTCAATTGCATCCTGCTACGGCATGATGATTCAAGGTTCTGTTCGAGCCTCTCTCTCGAAGGAAATGCCAGCCATGCAGTCACTCATATTGAGATAACTCTTGAACCAAGATTTTTCGAAGTTCGCTGGCGCTAATGCGAACTCCTCGAAGTTCTGTGGTTGGAAAAACAATGACATTTAAGTTTTGTTCTTCCATTTTCGGTAGCCATTCACTTACAAATAGTTCTATTTCTATTGCTACAGGAGAGTGTGCGGTCCATTCGCTTGAGGCGCACGCTGTTGCGTAATTTGGATGTGGCCAAACTGGAAAACCCTCATTGCCTGCATCATCGCTTGCCGATACCCAGCCCTCTGGATTTCGAAGTCCCCAAACAGTTTGTCGGTCGGCAACACGCTTAACAAAGTGTTCAAATCGCGCATCGCCATTGAGCGACGACAATGCGGCAAATTCTTGGGGCGATAGGAAGTAGCTGTTTTTCATGAATCGATCAACGACGAATTGAGTGGGCTTCTACCGCATAGAGTGAAGCCAGTAGCACGGAGATTTAGCCGTGCGCTATTTTCCGCGCCGTATCCAGCCGCTCAACCGTACCCACATCCAGCCAAGTACCGTCGAATCGTTCCCCCGAGACTACCCCTGCGGCCATGCCATCCAGCAGCCAGGGCAATAAAGGGCCGGGGCGGTCATTGGGTATGGGTTTGACGAAGGCCGGCGAATACAGGGCAATGCCGGAAAAAGTCAGCGGCGTGAGGTCTGTACTATGGGGCTGCACGCGGTCGTCGCTTGCCAAAGCCAGATCAAAGCCGGTCTTGTAATCGGGCTTGGGAACCAGCACCAGATGCGCGCCTCCGCCGGTAAGGCTGGGTAGGGAGGCTGCACGCCTCAGCAGGTCAGCGAACGGGTAATCGGTGTATACGTCACCATTCACCACCAGAAACGGCGCCTCCCCCAACAAAGGCAGCGCCTTGGCAATGCCGCCGGCCGTCTCCAGTGCCGGGTTTTCGGCGGAATAGCGAATCTGCACGCCATAGTCTGCGCCATCGTCCAGAGCTGCTTCGATCTGCTCGCCCAGCCAGGCGTGGTTGATCACCACCTCGCGCACGCCGGCGGCTACCAACCGTTTCAGATGCCAGCCTATTAGCGGCGTGCCGGCTACATCCAGCAAGGGCTTCGGCGTGCTATCGGTCAGCGGGCGCATGCGCTCGCCGCGGCCGGCGGCCAGGATCATCGCCTTCATGCGCGGCCTGCGAAGAAACGGCTGGCAATGCTGATGGCAGCATCGACGGCGGCGGTGTCTACGTCCAGATGGGTGACCCAGCGCTGCGCAGTACCGATGCTGCTGACCAACAGGCCGGCCTCGGCCAGATGGGTGGCGAATGCGGTGGCGATGCTGGTTTCGACCTGCACGAACACCATATTGGTCTGGCTGCTGACGGTCAGGCCGGGCAGCTGGGCAAGGCCAGCCGCCAGCCGCGCGGCATTGGCGTGGTCATCGGCCAGGCGGGCAATATTGTGCTCCAGCGCATACAAGCCGGCGGCCGCCACAATGCCGGCCTGGCGCATGCCGCCGCCGAGCATCTTGCGCCAGCGCTTGCCTTGCGCGATGAGGTCGCGGCTGCCCAGCAGCACCGAGCCAACCGGCGCACCCAGGCCCTTGGACAGGCATACCGATACGCTATCAAAGCCGGCGGCGATGTCGGCCGGTGTCTTGCCGCTGGCGACGGCGGCATTCCAGATGCGGGCGCCGTCCAGATGGGTGGCAAGGCCGATGCCATGGGCCCAGTCGGTGGCGGCTTTCACATAGTCGGCAGGCAATACCTTGCCGCCTATGGTGTTTTCCAGGGCCAACAGGCGAGTGCGGGCGAAATGGGCATCGTCGGGCTTGACCGCCTTCTTGAGCTTGTCGATCGGCAGGCTGCCGTCGTTGGCGTTTTCGATCGGTTGCGGCTGAATGCTGCCCAGCACCGCCGCGCCACCGCCCTCGTATTTGTAGGTATGGGCGTCCTGGCCGACCAGGTACTCATCGCCACGCTGGCAATGGCACATCAGGCCGATCAGATTGCTCTGCGTGCCGGACGGCACGAACAGGCCGGCCTCAAAGCCGAGCAACTCGGCGGCGACCGCCTGCAGGCGGATCACCGTCGGGTCATCGCCCCACACATCATCCCCGACCTCGGCCGCCGCCATGGCGGCGCGCATGGCGTTGTTGGGGCGGGTTACCGTGTCAGAGCGAAAGTCATACAACACCGGGCCTCGGGCGGCTTGTGGATAGCTCATGCGGGAATCCTGAAAGTAGAAAACCGCCGATTCTAGCGCGCCCCTTACTTGGGTACGGTAAAGAAGGTGCGATAGCGACCACTGGCCAGCATTTCATCGGCACTGAGGCCGTAGCCGAGATACAGATTGGCACCGGCCAGCAGATTGATATCGATATTGCTGATGATATCGGTGGTGATCAGGGCATCATCGCTGGCGCTCAGGTTGTCCAGAAAGGCGGACAAGGGGAACAGCAGGTGGTCCCAGGTCAGGTCGGGGTATTTTGCTTTGGGCTGCAGGCTCCACCAGGTCAATACCTGGTTGCTGCCGGGCAGGCTGGCTGCCACAAAGACGCTGTAGCCGGTGACGGAAAACGCATTGCGCGTTGTCGCGTGCCGGCTGGCTGCGGCCAGGGGGGCGCTCAGTGTGCGGGCTGGTATGCGAAATTCCAGTCCCAGCGCCAGTTGCGAGCCACTGGTCTGGCGGACCGTGCGCAGCAATACCGGTGGCGCATCGCTACTGCCGCCCTGGTTGGGCACGTCGGGCAGCAGATCAAGGGGACCCTTGACCTCGCTATTCAGAACGCTGGCGAGGCTGGTGCGCACATCGTCATAAGCACCATCTCCGAGCTGGCCGAACTGCTGGTAACCCACGGCAAAGATCAGGCCGTCGCGGCGTAGATAGGCAGCGTGGGCGCTACCGGCACTGGCGGCGATCCAGTCGCCGGCAATCGGCTGCGGCCGGGTGATATTGAAGGTGTCGGCCCCGGCCAGCAGCATGTTGTAGCCACGCCGTGCCGCGCCGTTATAGCCCCAGCCATAGGTCTTGCCATCCTTGCCGAGTACCATGCTATTGATGCCGGCCGATTGCAGGCTGGCGATATTGCTGGCTACCTGTACCGGCGTGGCGCGGCTGTCGGTGCTGCCGTCGCCCACCTGGCCGTAGTCATTCCAGCCCCAGGCCCAGAGGCTGCCGTCATTTTTCAGTGCCAGCGAATGGTGATAACCGGCGAGGATGGCGCTGAATCCACTGCCGATCTTGATCGGCGTCGGATTGGCCTGTGTGCCGAACCGTTGCTCGAACAAGCCATTGCCCAGCTGGCCATAGCGATTGCGCCCCCAGGCCCACAGGCTGCCATCGGTTTTCAGCGCCAGGGTGTGCTCGGCGCCGGCCGCCACTGCCAGATAGCCGCTGCCGACCAGGCTGGGGCTGAGGCGGTTATTGGTGTCGCCAAGGCCGAGCTGGCCGAAATCATTGGCGCCCCAGGCCCACAGGCTGCCATCGGCCTTGATGGCAAAGCTTTGAGTATTGCCGGTGCTGACGCTGGTGAAGCCATCGCCGATCTTTACTGGCGCCGCCTGCGCCGTGGTGCCGCCATCGCCAAGGCGCCCGTCGCGATTGCTGCCCCAAGCCCACAGGCTGCCGTCTTGCGAGATGGCAAAGGCGACGCTGTCGCCCAAGGCAAACTGTTTGACCTGGCTGGCCAGCTTGACTGGTACCGACAGGCGATCATCGCGCCCCTGTGCCAACTGGCCTTCGCT
>NZ_JAYRLZ010000315.1:0-4573 GCF_041904975.1 Chitinimonas sp.
CGGGCCAGGTGAAGTTCTATCCGGAAAACTGGGTGAATACCTACAACCAGTGGATGAACAATATCCAGGACTGGTGTATCAGCCGCCAGCTGTGGTGGGGCCACCAGATTCCCGCCTGGTATGACGAAGCCGGCCAGGTCTATGTGGGTCGCAATCTGGAAGAAGCCCAGGCGCAGGCGCCGGGCAAGACCTTGCGCCGCGACGACGATGTGCTCGACACCTGGTTCAGCTCGGCCCTGGTGCCATTCAGCACCCTGGGCTGGACTGGTGATGCGGAGAAGGATGCTGCCAATCCGGCGCTCAATGCCTTCCTGCCGTCCTCGGTGCTGGTGACCGGCTACGAGATCATCTTCTTCTGGGTAGCGCGGATGATCATGATGAGCACCCACTTTATCGGCCGGGTGCCGTTCAAGGACGTGTATATCCACGGCATCGTGCGCGACCATGAAGGCAAGAAGATGAGCAAATCGGAGGGCAATGTGCTCGATCCGGTGGACCTGATCGATGGCATCGCCCTGCCGGAGCTGGTGGGCAAGCGCACCACCGGCCTGCGCCGCCCGGAAAAAGCGCCGCAGATCGCCAAGCTCACCGAAAAGTTGTTCCCCGAGGGCATGCCGGCCTACGGCACCGACGCGCTGCGTTTCACCATGGCCAGCTATGCCACGCTGGGCCGCAATGTGAACTTCGACTTCAAGCGCGCCGAGGGCTATCGCAACTTCTGCAACAAGCTGTGGAACGCCACCCGCTTTGTGCTGATGAATGTGGAAGGGCACGATTGCGGAACAGACGAGAGCCTGCCGCTGAGCTTCTCCTTTGTCGACAAATGGATCATTGGCGAGCTGCAAAAGGTCGAGGCCGCCGTGGCCGAAGCACTCGACACCTATCGCTTCGACCTTGCCGCCCAGGCGATTTATGAATTCGTGTGGAACGAGTATTGCGACTGGTATGTGGAGCTGGCCAAGGTACAGCTGCAAGGTGGCGACGAAGCGCAGCAACGTGCTACCCGCCGCACCCTGGTGCGCGTGCTGGAAGTGGCGCTGCGCCTCGCGCATCCGATCATCCCCTTCATCACCGAAGAGCTGTGGCAAACGGTGGCGCCGCTGGCCAATGCCAAGAAGAGCGAATCGCTGATGCTGGCAGCCTGGCCGCTGGCGCAGCCAGAAAAAATCGATGCCGCCGCCAGCGCACGCATGGAGGTGTTCCGGGCCCTGACCATGGCGGTGCGTACCTTGCGCAGCGAAATGAATCTGGGCCCATCGCAGCGCGTGCCGCTGATTCTGGAAGGCGCCAGCAGTGAGCTGGCCGAGTTCGGCCCTTATCTGCAGCTGCTCGGTCGCTTGTCGGAAGTACAGGTGGTGGACGCCTTGCCGGCCGACGACGCCCCGGTGCAGGTGGTGGGCGGTACCCGCCTGATGCTGAAGGTGGAAATCGACAAGGCTGCCGAGAAAGTGCGCATTGCCAAGGAAGTGGCGCGCCTCGAAGGTGAAGTAGCCAAGGCCAACGCCAAACTGGCCAACCCGGCCTTTGCCGACAAGGCGCCGCCTGCAGTGGTGGAGCAGGAACGCAAGCGCCTGGCCGACTTTGGCGACACACTGGACAAGCTGAAGGCGCAGCTGGTGAAGCTGGGCTAGTGCGTTTGTACAGCTGATCGTAACGGCGCCGCCGCAAGACCATGGCGGCGCCATTTTGTGTGATTCAAATTCGAAACGAAGTCATGACGCTTACAAAAAAACTGATGTATACGACCCTTTTGTCGGCAGCAATCGCTATGCCGCTGTGGGCGGCCGACTGGACCATGTATCAAGGCAATGCCTCGCACACGGGTTATGTACCGCTTGATCTGTCGGTGCCGTATGGCCGTCTGGCATGGAAGGCGACTTCGCCATCCAGTCAGACACTGGGTCTCTCCGGCCAGCCTGCTGTGGCGGGTCAGCAAGTATTCGTGTCGTCAAGGAGCCAGCTGACGAGTTATTCGCTTGGCAATGGTGCGCTGCAATGGACGGCCGACATGGGCAATCCGCATAGCGCGACACCGCCGAGTTTCGACAATGGCAAGGTCTATGTGAAGACCATCAACCATTCCGGTGATACCTACCTTCGTGCCTATTCCGCTGTCGATGGCTCGCTGACTTTCCGCGTTGCACAACCGGCGCAGTGGGAAAGCTATTACGCCCCGACGATCTACGACGGCAAGGTGTATGTACCGAGTGGCGGGTATGGCGGTGTGGCTGCCATTGATCCGGCAGCTGCAAAAGAAAGCTGGTTTAGCGGCTTGTACTGGGAAGACAATTGGACACCGGCGGTCAATGCAAATTTTGTGTTCTCCTACCTCGGTGGAACGATGACTGCACTGGACCGCATCACCGGCAAGTCTGCCTTCACCATCGCTGATAAAGACTACAACTGGACCGGGTATAACGCTAAGCATGCACCGGTATTGGGTGGCAATAACGATCTCTTTGCTACCAATAACAACCGCTTGATCAAGTTCGACCTCAATGCCAAGAGTATCGCCTGGACCCAGCCGGGTGACGGCCAGCCAGCGGTCGCCAAGGGTATTGTTTACCATCGATCCAGTGGTGCACTGGCTGCCAGAGCTGAAACTGACGGCGCGCTTCTGTGGATGTGGGAGGCTCCTGCAGGTGAGGCCCTGGGAACCCAGTTCATCGTGACCGACACCCACGCGCTGGTGGCAAGCGGCAGCAAGACCTACGCGATCAATCTGACTACACATAAGGCCGACTGGTCGTACCCGGCTGCCGGCCCGATGGCCCTGACCGATAGCATGCTGGTGATTGCGGCAAATGATGGTGCCCTGTATGGCATCGCCAAGGGCGCACTGGATGATCTGCCGGATCCGATCAATTTTGCCAGCGTGACAGGTGCTGCTCCATCGACCGGTATCATCTCGACCGCCCAGACCGTGACGGGCATTAACGCTGCCGTGCCGATTTCGATCACCGGCGGACAGTATTCGATCAATGGCGGTGCGTTCACCAGCAATGCGGGTTTTGTGAACAGCGGCGACTCCTTGCGCGTAAACGTGGTGGCCTCGGCCAGTGCAGGTACCGTTGCCACGGCTACGCTGAACATTGGCTCGGGCCGTGCCAGTTTCTCGGTAACTACCAAGACCGCGGCGCCCCTGCCGGCTTCGTTCACACCTGGCATAACGGGTGCCGATATCAACAAGAGCCTGTCCGTTGCCGTCGACCCAGGTCTACTCACTGGCCAAAATGGCCAGATGTTCCTGGTGGCGCAGCTCAAGGGGCTCTGGCTGGCAAACAATGGCAATGGCTGGTTTTTCTGGGGCGGCGGTGATGTGCCCGCTTACTCGAGCGGCGTGCTTGCGCCGAAGACCGTTCAGATATTTGCCAATATCGACGTCAGCAATCTGCATGGCTTGCAGGTCTTTGCCGGCGTCGGTACTTCGGCATCCGACATGCTGCAAAACAAGCGCTATGCGGTGATCTACCAGCACGATTGATAAGCGGATACAGCGCAATCGCAATGAAGGCCGCGTAATCGGCCTTCTTATTGCCGACCTGGGTCGGCGATCAATGCCTGGCGCCCATCGGAATTGGCGTGTGGCCGCCCGTTTGGTAGCGGTCAGCCATCGCCATTACTGATGCCAAAACCTAGCAAGACAAGGCAATTGCCAGGATCGTTCGAGCCGCCGATGGTGAAGAAAACCTGATTCCGGAGACTGACTAGATGAGCATCCTTGCGCTACACCATATCCAGATCGCCATCCCCGCCGCAGGCGAAGCTGACGCTCGAGTGTTCTATGGCCAGTTGCTGGGCCTGCCGGAAATCCCCAAGCCCATGCCCTTGGCAGCGCGTGGTGGTGTGTGGTTCCAGTGTGGCGCGGTGCAGATACACCTCGGGATCGAGGACGACTTTCGCGCGGCCAAAAAGGCGCACCCGGCCTTTGTGGTGGGCGATCTGGTGGCCTTGGGCCAGGCGCTGAGTGCTGCCGGTTTTGCGTTTACCGAGCCACAAGAGGCGCTGAGTGGCTATCGGCGCGCCTTTACTGCCGACCCGTTCGGCAACCGGGTGGAGCTATTGCAGGCCCTGCCTGGCTGAACATTGCAGGAGCGGCACCAGCCGCGAATGCTGGCTGCTTTGCGGTACATGCTGTCCCACGGCTAACTCGTTCAATTGGTGAGCCATATCATGGAAGAAGACGAAATCGCCCAACAGATCGAGCTGGCACGCAAATCCGGCGAATTGCAGCAGGCGGCCAGCTTTGGCAAGCCGCTGGCAGACGACGACGCGTTTACCCAGACGCCCGACGCCCTGCGCATGCCCTTCAAAATTCTGAAGGATGCCGGTTGCGTGCCGCCAGAGGTGGATGCGCTGCGTTCGCGCAGCGCGCTGCAGGCGGCGCTGGCAGCAGCGCAAGACCCGGCCGAGCAGCGCGCCTTGCAGCAGCGCCTGAGCGAATTGGACCAGGCCATTGCCTTGCGCCTGGAAAGCCTGCGCAGTAGCGGCGTGCTGTGAGCGCAAAGGCCGGCTTGCCAGACCGGCTTGCGCGCTTTTACAGTGGGAACTTCTGTACAAACCGGACTGGGCT
>NZ_JAYRLZ010000316.1:0-469 GCF_041904975.1 Chitinimonas sp.
GGATGCAGCTCGCAAGATACGAAATGCAGCCGGGTGCTGCGCTGCGGATCGGCCTGCCAGGCGGCCCAGCTGGCGAGAAAGCTCAGGCCAAGGCCGAAGCCGGTCTCGCAGATGGCAAAGCTGTGCCGATTACGCCAGCGCTCGGGCAGGCCGTTGCCGGCCATGAATACATGGTGGGCCTGGGCCAGGCCGCCCGACTGCGAATGATAGATATCGTCAAAGGCGGCGCTATAGGGCGTGCCATCGTCGGTAAGCTGTAATTGGGCCGGGGTGATTGCGCTGTACACGGGAGGGGCTCGACGGTGCAGACGTCAGTGTGGGGGCGCAGGCTGGCTGGGATGCACAGTGCGGCTCCGCTCGGCGCCGCGGTAGCCGGTTAACGGCCGGGAATGCGCCGTGGCGCCCCCGGGGCGCGGGGGGGGCGGGGCGGGGGGGAGTGCGCCCCGCGCCAAGGCGCGGACCGGGGAAC
>NZ_JAYRLZ010000316.1:479-4573 GCF_041904975.1 Chitinimonas sp.
CCCCGGGCGGCGCCGCTGGCCGCGGCGGTCGCCGGTTACGGGCCGGTCCGGCGCCGGGCCGCCCTTTGCGGGGGGGCGCCACGGCAGGAGGATCAGTCCTCGCGACGCATCTGCGGGAACAGGATCACATCGCGGATGCTGGGTGCGTCGGTCAGCAGCATCACCAGGCGGTCGATGCCGATGCCGCAGCCGCCGGTCGGTGGCATGCCGTGTTCCAGCGCGCGCACATAGTCGGCGTCGTAATGCATGGCTTCATCGTCGCCGGCATCCTTTTGCCGTACCTGGTCGAGGAAACGCTCGGCCTGGTCTTCCGGATCGTTCAATTCGGAGAAGCCATTGGCCAGCTCGCGACCCACCACGAACAGCTCGAAACGCTCGGTAATGCCGGGGCGGCTGTCGGATGCGCGCGCCAGCGGCGAGATCTCGATCGGGTAGTCGATGATATAGGTTGGCTCCCACAGCTTGGTCTCGGTGGTTTCCTCGAACAGGCTGAACTGCAGGCCGGCGCAGCCATCGGTCACCACCAGCTTGCCGCCGAGGCGCTCGATCTCGGCCTTGAGCCAGACGCGGTCGTTGAGCTGGGCTTCGGTGTAGTGCGGGTTGTACTTGAGGATGGCCTGCACCACGGTCAGGCGCTCGAAGGGCTTGGACAGATCGACCACCTTGCCCTGGTATTCCACCACCGCATGGCCGTGCACGGCGCGCGCCGATTCGCGGATGACGTGCTCGGTGAGGCTCATCATGCGACGGTAGTCGCTATAGGCCTCGTAGAACTCCATCATGGTGAATTCGGGGTTGTGGCGGGTGCTCATGCCCTCGTTGCGGAAGTTGCGGTTGATTTCGAACACCCGCTCCATGCCGCCCACTACCAGACGCTTCAGGTACAGCTCCGGCGCAATACGCAGGAACAAGGGCATATCGAGCGCATTGTGATGGGTGGTAAAGGGCTTGGCTGCCGCGCCGCCGGGGATGACGTGCATCATCGGCGTTTCCACTTCGAGATAGCCTTCGCCCACCATTACCTCGCGCACCTTCTGCACGATCTTGCTGCGGTGGACAAAGGTCTGGCGGCTTTGCTCATTGGTGATCAGGTCCAGGTAGCGCTGGCGGTACTTGGCTTCCTGGTCGGTCATGCCATGGAATTTTTCCGGCAGGGGGCGCAAGGACTTCGCCAACAGGCGGATCTGGCTGACCTGCACCGACAATTCGCCAGTCTTGGTCTTCATCAGGGTGCCGACGCCGGCAACGATATCGCCGAGGTCCCAGGTCTTGAAGCCGTTCAGGGCTTCTTCGCCCACCTTGTCCAGGGTGATATACAGCTGGATGCGGCCGGAGCCGTCTTGCAAGGTGGCAAACGCTGCCTTGCCCATCACCCGCTTGAGCATCATGCGGCCAGCCACCGCCACTTCGACTGCGTCGGCATCGAGCGCTTCTTTCTCGGCGCTGCCATAGCGGGCATGCAGATCCGCCGCCAGATGCTTGCGCTCGAAGTCATTCGGGAAGGCAATGCCTTGCTTGCGGATCTCGGAAAGCTTGGCACGACGCTCGGCCATCAGCTGGTTATCGTCGAGAGTGATGGGGCTTTGTTCTTCGTTCATGGCGTAAAACCTCAAGTCTGTAGACACAGAGAAAGGCGGGAGGACACAGAGCACACAGAGAAAATCACAGTGACAGTCTGCGTATCCCGTCTTTCAGTAGTTTGCTGTTGAAATTGATCAATAAGCCGGTCTTACATTGGCTAAGGCGCAGATAGGTAAGCAACTGCGCTTCATGCAAGGGCAGAAAATGTTCGACTGCCTTCAGTTCGACGACGATTTCCCGGTTTACCCACAAATCCAGTTTGAAGGCGTTTTCAATGTGGATCGCTTTATAGTCCAGCGACACAAACACCTGCCGCGCCACCTGCAAGCCGCGAAGACGGAGCTCGTAATCGAGGCACTCTTCATAGGCGCTTTCCAGCAAGCCCGGTCCGAGTGCTTTATGTACCTCGATTGCCGCACCGATGATGGTTTCACTCAGCATGTTCTCTGTGTGCTCTGTGCTCTCGGTGTGCTCTGTGTCTACAGGTGTTGACTTCAAAAATTACACACCCTGTTTCAGGCTGGCTTCGATAAAGATATCCAGGTCGCCGTCCATCACGCCCTTGACGTTGCCGACTTCCACATTGGTGCGCAGATCCTTCACCCGGCTCTGGTCGAACACATAGGAGCGGATCTGGTGGCCCCAGCCGATGTCGGATTTGCCGGCTTCCAGTGCCTGCTGTGCTTCCATGCGTTTGCGCAGTTCGGCTTCGTACAGCTTGGCGCGGAGCATCTGCATCGCTTCGTCGCGGTTGCGGTGCTGCGAGCGGTCGTTCTGGCACTGCACCACGATATTGGTGGGCAAGTGGGTGATACGGATCGCCGAGTCGGTCTTGTTGATATGCTGACCGCCAGCGCCGGAAGCGCGGAAGGTGTCGATGCGCAGATCGGCCGGGTTGATTTCGATTTCGATGCTGTCGTCCACTTCCGGGTAGACGAATACCGACGAGAACGAGGTATGGCGACGCGCATTGGAGTCGAACGGCGATACCCGCACCAGGCGGTGCACGCCGGTCTCGGTGCGCATGAAGCCATAGGCATAGTCGCCGCTCAATTTCAGCGTGCAGCTCTGGATGCCGGCCACTTCGCCTTCGCTCTCTTCCATCACCTCGACGGTAAAGCCCTTGCGCTCGCCATAGCGCACATACATGCGCATCAGCATGCCGGCCCAGTCCTGTGCCTCGGTGCCGCCAGCGCCCGACTGGATATCGATAAAGCAGGCGTTGGGGTCCATCGGATTGCTGAACATGCGGCGGAATTCGAGATCGGCCACCTTCACTTCCAGTGCCGCCAGATCGCTGGCTACCGATTCAATGGTGCCCCAGTCTTCCTCGGGCTTGGCCATATCGAACAGATCGCGGCTGTCGGCCACCGTTTGCGACAGCTCGTCGAGCACCAGCACAACGGCTTCCAGTGCCTTCTTTTCCTTGCCGATTTCCTGGGCGCGCTTGGGGTCGTTCCACAGCTCCGGGTCTTCGCTCAGCCGCGCGACTTCCTTTTTTGCCAGGGTAGTCAAAGATACCTCCGCAGCTCGTCGCCGCGGGCGGCGAGGTCGGCGATGGTGTTTTCAATCTGATTGAGCTGTTCGGCTTCCATGAATGCCCCGGCAAAAATGCTTTGGAAAACCGGCGATTATACCGGAATCAGGCGCCAATTTGCCGCCGATCAGCATGGCGCGGGGCGGGCAAGCTAGCTGCGCGTGCCATTGACCGGGTCGCGTAGCGCGAGCTCACTGGAGTCTTTGCCCGAATCGGGGCTGGGCACTTCCTCTGCCGTGGTTTCCGTATCACGAAAACGTTCGGCAATCGCCAGAAACTCGGCTTCAATCGCCACAAAGGCATCGAGCACATCGGGGTCGAAATGGCTGCCGCGCCCTTCCTGCATCAGCGCCAGCGCCTGGGCATGGCTGTAGGCAGGTTTGTACACGCGCTTGGAAATCAGTGCGTCATACACATCGGCCACCGCCATCAGCCGGGCAGCCAATGGTATGGCTTCTCCGGCCAGACCCTCCGGATAGCCGCTGCCATCCCATTTTTCCTGGTGGTAGTGGGCGATTTCGCGGGCAAAGGTCAGGAAACTGTTGCTGGCGCCGAGATGGTGCTCCACCTGCAAAATGGTGTCGCGGCCATACAGGGTGTGCAGCTTCATGATCTCCCACTCGTCCGCATCGAGCCTGTCGGGCTTGAGCAAGATGCGATCGGGCACGCCCACCTTGCCGATATCGTGCAGCGGTGCCGATTTGTACAGCAGCTCGATATTCTCCTCGGTCAGGGTCTCGCAAAAGCGGGGATGGTTCTGCAGCGCCCTTGCCAGCGCGGCAACATAGTTCTGGGTGCGGCGAATATGGTTGCCGGTTTCGTTGTCGCGGGTTTCGGCGAGGCTGGCCATTGCGAGGATGGTGGCGTCCTGCATCTGCATCAGCTGGCGGGTACGCTCGCTGACCAGATGTTCCAGATAGCGGTTCTGGTTTTTCAGAAACTGCTGGGCGCTACGCAGGGAAAGATGGGTATGGAC
>NZ_JAYRLZ010000019.1:0-27865 GCF_041904975.1 Chitinimonas sp.
TTGGCGGACAGGATGCTCGGGGCAATACGGTAAGTGGGCTTCATGGCGGGATCTCGGGCGGGGAATCCGGCTATTTTAGCGCAAAGCGTTGCTTTGCCCGTCCGGCTTGCTGGCCCGGCAAGCTTGATTTGCGTGTAATCTGGCGCCTCATCCGGCCTGCCTCGCCGGCGCGCAGACGTATCCGGTTTTTTCTGCACTCATCCTTACAAGCAGCCACCATGGGCGAAATCCGCAAATACGACATCACCGTTACCGTGCAACCGCAATACATTGCCGACCAGTCCGACGAGGCTGCCGGCCGCTATGTGTTTGCTTACCGCGTCACCATCGTCAATACCGGCAGCGTCGGTGCCAAATTGTTGTCGCGCCACTGGGTGATCGACGACCAGGTGGGTGACAAGCAAGAGGTTCGTGGCCAGGGTGTGATCGGCGAACAGCCGGCGCTGGCGCCGGGCCAGGCGTTTGAATATGTCAGCGGGGTGGCGATTGCCGCGCCGGTCGGTACCATGCATGGCAGCTATCAGTTTGTTGCAGACGACGGTACGACGTTCGACGCGCCGATCGCGCCCTTTGTACTGTCGATTCCGCGGGTACTGCACTAAGCGCCGCTTGGCGCCCTCTAGCGTGACTTGCCCTGGCGTATTTTGCGGATCTTGTCGCGGCTCGCCGGGTCGAGCCATTGCTCGTAGATCTCTTGCAAACGCTCACGCGTGCCGGCTTGTTCCAGTAGCTGGTCAAGTTGCTTGATCAGCAGCTGGCCTTGTTCCGAGCGCGAGCAGCTAACCCGGCCCAGCATCGATTCCGGTTGTTCCTGCAGGGGCAGCCAGCTCAGTTTGCCCTCGTGCTGCGGGTTTTGCAGCTCGAACCAGGCGGTCTCGAATGAATAACCCAAGGTGGCGGTAATGCGTCCGCCAAGCAGCATGCGCTGCAGATTGGTGGTGGCGGTGCTGGCCGAGCTACTGGTGACATTGGGCTGTTGCAGCAATGTGTCCAGCGCCTCGCCATAGGCGCGGTTGCTGACTACGCCGAGCTGATTGCCGGGCTGTTTCAGATATTGCGCCAGCACCACTTGCCCTTTGCGGTTGCTGTAGGCGGCTAGGGCGCCGACGCTATCGCTACGCACAATCAAGCCAACCGGCAAATAGCGGAAAGTCGGCGCAGAAAACAGATAGCGCTTGCTGCGCTCCGGCGTCATTTGCGTCGAGGGGTGGCAAACATCGGTGCGATCGCTCATATCGCGAAACGAGCGGCTTACCGAGGCGGTAATCACCCGGTGTTTGAATTGCGGCAAACCCGGCATGATCACCTTGCTGAGCATCACATCCAGCATGCCTTGCTCGGCCATGGGTCCGTCGCTGATATGCAAGGGCTGCAATTCGGTGATGTACCACAGCACCGTGTCGGCAGCGCGGGCTGGGCCGAGCAGCAGGGTGCCGAGCAATAGCTGACACAACAAGGTGGGGGAAAAGCGGCACAAGGTCGGGTGAGCTCAGGCGGCAGGTTGATCAAGATGCCATGCTAGCGCAGGGCTGCAGCCGGCGCTTGGCAGCGCCGCCGGGCGTGGTGGATTTGCCCCATATGTGATGCTGATTTCGACACAACTCGCTGCATGGTTTTCGGTAACGGCTCGATCAGCCGCCTTAATACATTCTTAGCACGGTCACTCGCGCATTTAAGACGCCCGCAATGGCGCTTTCCATAAGCTGAATCACGTCGCGGCACCCCGCCCGACCCGATTCAGAAAGGAAATGCCATGAACGATGTCCTCACTGCCTCGCGCTCGCTGGGTGAGCGGGTCAGGGGCCTACTGTTCGAACCCACGCTGCCCAATGCCGCCCCGACAGCGGCGGTGGCCGATACGCCGGTGGCCGGTGCGCCGGACGATGAGGCCTATCGCAGCCTGCGTGCCGCTACCCTGGCACGCCCCACCGAGTACAGCGATCTGCTGGCGGCACTCGATGCCCTGCGTACCGTGCTGCCAGAGGGCGAGCTGCGCCTCAATGCCGCGCTGGCGCTGCTGCGTGGCCGGGGTATCGACCTGACCATGGTGCTGCGCGCACTGGATGTGCATATGGCCGACCTCGAAACCGAACGCCATCGCTTCAATGAAGTGGCCCTGGCCGAAACCGCCACTGCGGTGGCTCAGCCGCAGGCTGCGCTGCAGCAGCTCGATGCCACGCTGGCGCAGCGCCTGCAGCAGCTGAGCGCACTGCAGGCAGAAATCGATCAGTTGATCGCTCGCCGCGCTGATACCGCGCAGGCCATGCAAGGCGCTGAACAACGCATCGCCGATACATGTGCCCGCTTTGAGGCTGCGTGCAAGGCAGTGGCGGCCGAGCTAGAGGCCGACCGCGCCCGTTTTGCCGCCCTGGCCCGCGCCTGAACGGAGAACAACCGTGAAAACGCAAAACAACTTCAATCCAAAGTCCTTCTGGGAGCGCCCGGAAGGCACCACCGGCATGGTGGTGGCTGTCGCGGCCGGCATCGCAGCGGTCTACGGCTTTGCCAAGGCCTTGCCTTGGCTGATCACGTTGTTTGAAAACACGCTCTACCTCACCGTGCTCGGTGTGGCGCTGTTTGCGCTGGGCTGGGTGCTGCTCGACCGCCGGGTGTGGGCGCTCACCGGCTATCTGTACCGCAGCGTGATGCGCTGGATCACCGGCCTGTTTATCCAGCTCGACCCGATCGGCATTCTGAAGAGCTACGCCGAGGACATGCGCCGCGCTCTGGGCCGGATGGATAGGCAGATCGCCGATCTGCGCGGCCAGATGCGCCAGTTGCAGCAGACCATGGACAGCAACGAGCAGGAAATGGGCAAGGCCTTGCAAATGGTCGGCGTCGCCCGCCAGCAGGATAGACGCGGCGTGGTGGTGCTCAAGTCGCGCCAGGCTGGCCGCCTGCGCGAGTCCAACCTGACCCTGCAGGCCCTCTACGCCAAGATGGAAACGCTGTACCGCGTGCTGGTGAAGATGCACGAAAGCTCGGCCCTGCTGGTGGAGGACATCGAAGCCGAAGTCGACGTTAAGAGTCGCGAGCGCGCCGCCATCCTCGCTTCGCACTCGGCCTTCAGGCAGGCGATGAAGATCGTGCGTGGCGATGGTGACAAGAAAGCCCTGTTCGACCAGACGCTGGAATACCTGGCGGATGACTATGGCCAGAAGCTGGGCGAGATCGAGCATTTTGTGACCATGTCAGCCAGCTTTATCGACTCGGTCGACCTGCAAAACGGCATCTACGAGGAAGACGCGCTGCGCATGATCGAAGCATGGGAGCGCAACGATGAATCGCTGTTGCTGGGCAATACCAAGCGTGAACTGGTGAGCGCACCGGCCGGTGGCGCGGTAATCGAACACAACCCGCAGCCCGCCAATGGCCCCAACCGCCGCCGGCCCGATGCCGATAGCTACCGCAGCCTGTTTGGTGAGCCGCATTGAGCATCTGAGTTGATTAACAAACGTATATCGACACCCCTGTAGGAGCGGGCCCTGCCCGCGATAGCGACGGTTCCGCAACAACCCACCGCGGGCCGGGCCCGCTCCCACAGAAAAACCCGAGCTGGGCGCCATTAACGGCGACGCCGCGGCAACTTGAAAGGAAACATCATGAATCGCCTCAAACCCCTGCCGAAGTTCCTGTTGATTGCTGCTGTAGTCGGCAGTGCGCTCTTTGGCGGCCAATATGCGATCGACCATGGCCTGGTACCCAAGGCCCACGCCACGGCGGCGGCCTTGCCAGGCAAGACCGACTATGCCGTGAACGATGCTCCCGCTGTGCAGCCAGTTGCCAACCTGGCGCTGAAGCTGCCCGGTACCACACCCGCCAAACTCAGCGCCCCGCAAGTGCGCATGGAAGTGATGGCCTGGAATGCCCAGATGGGCCTGATGCTTGCCAATGGCGGCGCCGACACCACCGAGGGCAGCCTGATGCAGCAGCACGGCGTGAACCTGAAGCTGATCCGTCAGGACGACACCGGCCAGATGCAGAACGACCTGCTGGCCTTTGCCAAATCGCTGGCCGATGGCGAGGCGCAACCCAAGACTGGCGCGCACTTCGCCGTGATCATGGGCGATGGTTCGGCCGCCTTCTTTGCCGGCCTGCAACCGCAGCTGGCCAAGCTGGGGCCGGATTACACCGCGCAAATCATTGGCGCCGCCGGTTATTCGCGCGGTGAAGACAAATGCATGGGCCTGCCGGCCTGGCAGCACAACCCGGCCGCTGCCCGTGGCGCACTGGTGGCCGGTGTGCTGCGTGATGGTGACTGGAATATTTGCCTGAAGTGGGCTGGAGACAACGGCATTGCCAATAACCCGGACGAAAAGACCTGGGACCCGGATGCCATCAACTGGGTGTCTACCGACAACTTCGTCGATTCGGGCGAGAAATACATCGCCGGCTACTGTGAAGACCGCCCGGTGGTACACGCTGGCCGCCGCACTGGCGAGACCAAGCATGTGTGCGTCAATGGCGTGGCTACCTGGACGCCGGTGGACGTGACCATCGCCCACAAGAAGGGCGGTCTGGTGTCGCTGGCTTCGACCCGCGATTACCGCTGGCAGATGCCGGCGGTGGTCATCGGCAACCAACGCTGGATGGCCGCCAATGCCGATATGGTGCAAGGCCTGCTGGCCGCCATGGTGGAAGGGGGGGACCAGGTGAAGGCTTCGACTGCGGCCCTGCACAAGGCCGCTCAGGTGAGCGCGGCTGTGTACAAAGAGCAGGATGCTGACTACTGGCAACGCTACTACACCGGACTGACCGAGACCGACAAGCAAGGCCTGCAGGTGGCGCTGGGTGGTTCGACGGTGAACAACCTCGCCGACAACCTTTACCTGTTCGGTATCGACAAAGCGGGCAAGCCGCTAGCCGACAATCTGTTCAGCCGCGTCTACCGCGTGTTTGGCAATCTGGTAGTGCAACAGTACCCGGCTCTGGTTGGCAGCTACCCAGCGGTGGGTGAGGTAGTGAACACCCGCTATCTGGCCGCATTGGCGCAGAAGGCCGGCCCGCAAGGCGCAGCCGACCAGCCGCGCTTTGCGGGCGAGGGCGTGAAGCAGGTGGTGAGCCGCCGCATCTGGCGCATTCCGTTTGATACCGGCCGCGCTACCTTCACCCCGCAAGCCGAGCTGCAACTGCGCGAGCTGCTGGATCAGGCGTCGGTAGCCGGTGGTCTGGCGATCGAGATCCACGGCCATACCGATAGCGTGGGCTCGCCGCAGGCGAACCAGGATTTGTCGGAACGTCGTGCGCTGGCGGTGAAGCAATGGCTGGCGACGCAGGATGCCGCCGACTTCCCCGATAGCCGTATCCGTACCTTCGCCCATGGCGGCAGCGAGTTTATCGCCTCGAACGGTAGCGAGGCCGGCAGGGCGCAGAACCGCCGTGTGGAGGTCGTGCTGGGCAGTACTGGCAAGCAATAAGTGACTACAGCCTTTCCCGCGCGCGGGGGGAAGGTGGCCCGAAGGGCCGGATGAGGGAGGCTCTACGTAGATCCACCCCTCACCCCAACCCCTCTCCCGCGTGCGGGAGAGGGGCTCGCACCAGAACTGGTAGGGCGGGTTTAAAGCGCAGCGTAACCCGCCAAAGGCTTGTGGCGAAGCCACTTAACAACGGTGTTTTTAGCGGCTTCGCCGCGATGGATCGGCGGGTTACGCTGCGCTTTAAACCCGTCCTACGAAGACGGCAGCAAGCCATATGGCGGCACACTTACCATGAACCTCAAAACCCTCTTCCTCCCCAACCAGCCGGTCTCGCCCAGCGCCATGCAGGCACTGGTCGGTATCCAGGCCCTTGGCCTGATCGCACTCTGGTCGGCCTGGCCATCGGCCCTGCTGCCCAAGCCGCTGGCCATTGCTAGCGCCTGGCAAGAGCTGTGGGTGAATCAGGGGCTGGGTGGCGAGATCTGGGCCAGCCTTACCGTCAATCTGCAAGCCCTGGCCCTGGCAACCGGCTTGTCGGCTGTGCTGGCTTACCTGACTGTGCTGCCGATCATGCGCCCCTTGGTTCTGCTGCTGTCCAAATTGCGCTTTCTCGGTCTGACCGGGCTGACCCTGTTTTTTACCCTGGCCGCCAGTTCCGGCCATGCGCTGAAGGTGTCGCTGCTGGTGTTTGGCATGAGTGTGTTCTTTGTCACGGCGCTGGCGCAAGAAGTGGCGGCGACGCCGATCGAGCGGCTCGACCATGCTCGCTCCCTGCGCCTGCCCGAGTGGCGGGTGGTGTGGGAAGTGATCATCCGCGGCCGGCTCGATGCTCTGCTCGAAGCCCTGCGGCAGAACGCCGCCATGGGCTGGATGATGCTGACTATGGTGGAAGGCCTGGTGCGCGGTGAGGGTGGCATTGGCGGCCTGTTGCTGGCGCAGAACAAGCATCTGCATCTGGATGCGGTGGTGGCGATCCAGCTCACTGTTCTGTTGATCGGCATCGCTCAGGACTGTGTGATCGGCTGGGCCAAGCGGCTGCTGTGCCCGCATCTGTATCTGCATGAGGCGGTCAGGACGGCTTAGGACGAACCGGATTGACACCGCACTTGAACCGATCAAACAGCCGATAAACCCCCGCTTGGCGAGGCCGGGCAAGAAGGTGTGTGGCTAAACCCGGCCCGACACCGTCGCGAAGACCAGGTCTTGTAGGTCGGCATTCACCCCGACAGCGGCGCGCGAAATGGTCGCGGCGGCCCGCCGATCGTGAAACCCGACCCACCCAAGCAAGGAATCGAGAGGCAAGCATGTCAACGAACATCCCCTATACCCGCCAGGAAGTGCTGCTCAGCATGCAAGATGTCGATCTCGACCTAGGCGGAAAGCCCATCCTGCGCAAGCTCAATCTGCAGGTACGCAATATCGTGCGGCCCGGCATGCAGCAAGGGCAGGTGATTGGCCTGCTCGGGCCGTCTGGCTTGGGCAAGACCCAGCTGTTCCGCCTGCTGGCGGGTTTGCAGGCGCCCAGCCGTGGCCAGATCAGGCTGGGCGGCGAGCAACGGCCGGTCTCGCGCGGCATGGTCGGCATGGTGGGGCAGCAATACCTGCTGTTCGATCACTACACCGTGCTGGGCAATCTGATGCTGGCAGCCCGCCAGCAAGAGGCGTCGGCCGAGCAGGCCATGGCGCGCGTCAGCGAACTACTCGAACGCTTCGGCCTGGCGCAGCAGGCCCATGCCTACCCGGGCCAGCTATCGGGCGGACAGCGCCAGCGGGTGGCAATTGCCCAGCAATTGCTGTGCAGCAGTCATTTTCTATTGCTCGATGAGCCGTTTTCGGGGCTGGACCCGTTGATGGCGGATCGGGTTGGCGAATTCATCAATCAGCTGGCCACCAGCCATGAGCTCAATACCATCATGCTGATTACCCATGATGTGGGGCTGGCGGTGCGCCTGTGCGATACCCTGTGGCTGATGGGGCGCGAGCACGACGAAAACGGTAGCATCGTGCCCGGCGCCACGCTCAGGCAGGAAATCGACCTGATCGAGCGCGGCTTGTGCTGGCAGCCCGATCTCACCCGCATGCCGGCTTACCACGATTGCGTGGACGAAGTGCGCGCCGCCTTTGCCACGCTATGACCACCTCAGTGCCCATGAACCCGCGCCGCTTTATTGCCACCCTTGCCGAACCCGCTGCCCAGCCGCGCGGCGATGCTGGCTGGGTGGGCTATGTATGGGCTTTGGGTGGCTGGGCCATGGTCACCATTGTCGAGACCGGCTTTGCACCGTGGCTGGGCCTGGTGGGCGCGGTATTGGCCTATCTGTTGATGGCCGCGCTGATCGCCGCCCGTTTCGGCCCGCGCCCGGCCCTGCTGGCGGCGGCGCTCAGCGCTGGCATGCTCGGCTATCTCTTGCTGCTGCCCGCATCGCAAGAAACGCTGCCACGCGGGCAGATCGTGGCGGCAGCGGCGGGCCTGCTCGGCACTGCGGCGGTGGTGGCCTACCTGATCACCGATCTGCGATTGCGCGCCCTGCAAGCTGCCAGCCGTGAACAGCGCGCCCAGGCCTTGTACGCGATGAGTCGCGAGCTGTCGTCGGCCCTGTTGCCCGAGCAAATTGCCGATATTGCCACCCGCCAGCTTGATGCGGTGTTCCAGTCGCGCGTGGCCCTGCTATTGCCCGATGCGGCCGAGCAGGTCGATGTGCTGGCCAATGCTGCACCGCCCGCCTTCGTCCTGCGCCGCGAGCTGGCGCAATGGGTATACGACCATCAGGAAGCGGCGGGCCTTGGCACCAGCACCTTGCCGTCGAGCACGGTACGTTACTTGCCGCTGAAAGCGCCGATGCGTACGCGCGGCGTGCTGGCCATCGAGCCTAGCGACCCCGCAGCCTTGCAGCGCCCGGAACGGCAACGCCTGCTCGACGCCTTTACCGCACAGATCGCCCTGGCGCTGGAGCGTGTGCATTACGTGTTCGTGGCGCAAGAGGCGGAAGTGAGCATGGCTTCGGAGCGCTTGCGCAATGGCATCCTGTCGGCCATCTCCCACGACTTGCGCACGCCGCTCACCGCGCTGGTCGGGCTGTCCAGCGCCCTGGCCGAGCCGCAAACCTTGGCGGACGACACCCGGCGCGAGCTGGCCGGTGCAGTGCAGGAAGAAGCGCTACGCATGAGCGCCTTGGTGATCAATCTATTGGATATGGCACGGCTGGAAGTGGGGCGTATCCGGCTGAACAAGCAGTGGCAGGTGCCTCAGGAATCGGTAGGCGGCGCCCTGCGCGCCAGCCGGCTGGCGCTCTTGCAGCACCAGATCGACACCGCGCTCGATGACGATCTGCCACTGGTCGCGTTTGATGCCGTGCTGGTGGAGCGGGTGCTGTGCAATCTGCTGGAAAACGCCAGCAAATACACGCCGGCCGGCAGCACCATTACCGTGGGCGCTGCCTGCACCGATAGAGATTTGTGTTTTAGTGTGGCCGACAATGGGCCAGGGCTTGTGCCGGGTAGCGAGGAAGCGATTTTTGAAAAGTTCACCCGCGGCCAGACCGAATCGGCCACCCCGGGCGTGGGCCTGGGTCTAGCCATTTGCCGCGCCATCGTCGAGGCGCACGGCGGTAGAATCTGGGCCGAAAACCGGCCCGACGGCGGCGCCTGCTTCTGTTTTACCCTACCGGCCGAGCCGCCGCCGCAGATGGAAGAGTAGTTTGCTCTCCCGCTGGCGAGGGAATCGATTGATAAGCATGACTGATAGCCAACCTTCCATTGTGATTGTCGAAGACGACAAGCATATCCGCCGCTTTCTACGCGCCTCGCTCGAGGCCGAAGGCTTTTGCGTGCACGAGGCCGAAACCGGCCGGCAAGGCCTGATCGAAGCGGCCACGCGCAAGCCCGACTTGATGATTCTCGATCTGGGCCTGCCCGATATGGACGGCAACGACGTGATACGCGACCTGCGCAACTGGTGCAATGTGCCGGTGATCGTGCTGTCGGCGCGCAATCAGGAAGCCGAAAAAGTGGCCGCACTCAATGGCGGCGCCGACGATTACCTCACCAAGCCATTTGGCGTGCCCGAGCTACTGGCGCGCCTGCGCGCCCACCTGCGTCGCCACCAGACCGCCAGCTGCGCCGCTGGCGAAGCGGAATTCCGACTAGGCGATGTGGTGGTGAACCTGGTCGAGCGCCAGGTTAGCCGCCACGGTGAGCCGATACGCCTCACCCCCATCGAATACCGCATGCTCACCACCTTGATCCGCAACGTCGGCAAGGTGATGACCCACCGGCAGCTGCTGGTGGAGGTGTGGGGCCCATCCCATGTGGAAAGCAGCCATTATCTGCGGGTGCATATGACCCATCTGCGGCAGAAGCTGGAAACCGACCCGACTCAGCCGGTGTATCTGGTCACCGAGACCGGCGTGGGCTATCGCTTGCTGCGCTAGGAAGCCGCTGACCGAATCGGACAATGCAGCAAAGCTGCGCGTGCCTCGCTGCCGAAGATTCCTGGGTGGAGGGGTTCAGCGCCTCCGCGACACAATGCGGAAAAATACCAAGCGGTAACAATATGCTGGGCAGTGCCGGCATAAATCCCCAGACTGCTGCGTTTTGAACGCCTTATTGAAACAGGGGAAAAATGATGCTTGTCTGGGGTTCCGCAACCGAGCGACAAACGATTGGCGAATTGCCGGCATTTACCTGCCGCACTTGCAAGACCCATGCAACACACCAGATTATCCATGTGTATGGCTGGGGGCACCTCTGGTATCTTGGCGCAATTGGCAGCAAAAAATTCTATTCAGTCTGCAAAACCTGCCAGACCACCGATGAAATCACCGCCGAGGCGGGCGAGAAGTTCGGTAAGGCAAAATATCCATTCAATCAGCAATATGGCTGGGCATTGTGGGTTGTGCTGATTATTGGCTTGATCATTAGCAGCATGGTGGCAAGCGGCAATCGTCAAGACAGGGTTGCATCCTATCTGTCAGCACCCAAGGTGGGTGATTTGTATGTGGCCGACGTGGCTCAGCTGATGAAGACGCAGGATAAGTTTCATTATGCGGTTCTCAAGGTCAAATCGCTCAGGCCTGATGGCATTGAGTTTGATCCATCCGTCTACTTTTATGAATACGGTATCGATGCAGCCAAGGCAAAGGTCAAGGCGGATCATCCGGGCTTTTTTTCGGATGAAAGTGTGGTGCTAAGCAAGAAGGCATTGCAGGATATGCGAGAAAAAGATCTGATAACAGATATTGAGCGTCGGGAGTGATAGATGTCTGATATTGTTGTCTTATATCCATAAGACCCGGCTGGATGATTTCAAGCCGTCAGAGGTCGAGGTCACTATTCATGCTTCCATTGCATGCTGCAGTTGAATCAATGAGCGTATCCGAGCTTGCATCTCTTATTGCGAATGGTGCGAATCCGAACGAACGTGACCCGACTGTTGGAGGGTTTACGCCTTTGCACTTGGCGGTCGATATCGAGTGCGAAATTGCATGCTGGAGCTATGACGCGGGCAATTTGGAGGCAAAACCTGAAGCAGGTGTTTCCCGCATATTGTTTGCTTCTGGTGCGAGCCCGTTCATTGCAGATTTCGATGGTTTGACGCCATTCCAATTGGCCATTGGACGCAATCGCGCAGAAGCGCTTTTGCTGTTCGGGCTAGTGTCGAAACATGAAGGTACGCCCAAGTGAGCCCTTTGAGTCATCGGGCTAACAGTTCTGCGGAAAGGGGGTGCTAAGGCGCGTAAGTGGCGGCGTTCAGCGCTTCCGGAGCGCATCGTTGATTTCATTGGCACACACATCGCCGAACAAGGCGGCGCGACCGCAGCTGGCGTTGTACATCTTGAAGTCATCGTGCCCGACGCCGGGAACGATATTCAATACCTGCTGGTTGTTTGGTGCGACCTTGAGGCCGTAGCGCAAATAATTCAGGCCACGCGCCAGGCGATGCGGTCCTTGTAGCGCTGCCGCGCAGGATTTGTCGAGCACCGGATGATTGGGGTCGGTATCTGCTCCGCCCAATAGATAGATGACATTGCGTGAAAAATAGCGGGTTCGCAATTTTTCAATGTCGACGGGTTGAGCGTAGGCTGGTATGCCTTTTGGCCCATATTTGAAGCGTTGATAGTCACATGATGTTCTGGGAATATAGAAGTCGTCGCCGCCTGGGCGTTGAGGGTCAAACCACAAATAGCTGGAAGGATTGGCTACCACATAGCGTACATTGATACCCGCATCACGTAGCGCGGCGTCGACGTTGTTCAGCGCAGCATAGCGCTGTACAAATTGCCCTCCCGCAGAATGCCCGGCAATCACGATTTGTTTCAGTGCTGGGTAACGCTTTTGATCATTCAAAGTGCTTAATATGGCATCAAGTGCTGCAAAGCCACTGATATGTGAATCATCAATGCTGCTGGCGCCATCGACCCATTGTTCACGATGCCAGTGTATTAGCCTGGCGTTGGATGTGTCGAGGTCATTCAGAAATTGCGGGGAAATAATCAGGGTCCGTGTTTGATCTATATTGACTGCGGTGGCGATTTTCTGTGCGTCGTCAAAATACTTACCGGCATTGCGTTTGATACCGTGAATGAAAATGACCGCGTGCGTAGTAGTTTCGTGCTTTCCTGATATGTCGTTGCTCGAAAAATATGCCAGTCTGGCGTTGGCGCCTGCGATGGCGAGGCTTTGTGTGGCAATGCTGTCAACCGGCTGATCGCTCCAAACACTTGCAGCGTGCAATAGTGTTAACAATATTATTATCGGCTTGCAAACGGCTGATGGAACAAGATGATACATTGAAAGTCTCCAGACTATATGGCGATACTTCGAAATATTGCCGGCACCATCGGGCTTGAGCAGGCGGCGTCGATGATAGCCCAAGCAAGAATGAACGAAGGTTGATTTACGCTTTGCAATGGAATAAACGTTGGGGTACATCGAATGGCCATTATTTCAAACCAAACCCGGGTTAAATGTGTCAGCGGTCCGAGTTGATGCATGCAATTTGCATTCGCTGCACTATTGCCCCCCATCGAATTCGGCGCATATCAACCGATTTTGGCTCATCCGGACGCACCTTGTGCGTCAGCATGTTGGTGGGAAGCTCCCCGAACTCTCACTGGACCATGGGAAATTCTAGAATATCGGAGGAGCATCGCGCCGATGAATGAAAAACGCCCCGAAAGGGGCGTCTTTGCTGTATCTGTGGCGGAAGCGGTGAGATTCGAACTCACGGTAGGCTCTCACCTACGACGGTTTTCAAGACCGCTGCCTTAAACCACTCGGCCACGCTTCCGGTTTGAAGGGCGCGATCCTACCGCAAGCAGCCGGATTTGGCTACCGCAGCCAATTCACCTCGCGAAGGCTGGCATTGCTCGGGCGTGCGGCTGGTATTCATGCGGCTTGGCCGCTATTCTTGCGCCGGCAATCCCATCTAAGTTACAGGAGTAGTAAATGAGTCAGGTTCTCGACCAAGCCGCGCTGGATCAATTGTTCGGTGCTGCACGAACCCATAGTCACTTTACCGATCGCCCGGTGGATGACCAGACCCTGCAGGCGCTGTACGAGCAGTTGAAATTCGGCCCGACCAGTGCGAATGCGAGCCCCGCACGTTTTGTGTTCGTCAAGTCCAAGGCAGCCAAGGAAAAGCTGGCTTCTGCCTTGTCGGCCGGGAATCTCGAAAAGACCATGGCAGCGCCGGTAACGGTGATCGTCGCGCATGATCTGGCGTTTTATGAGCAATTGCCCGAGTTGTTTCCGCATGCCGATGCGCGTAGCTGGTTTGTCGGCAATGAGGCTTTGATCCAGACCACGGCATTTCGCAATGGCAGCTTGCAGGGCGCCTATCTGATGCTGGCGGCGCGGGCACTGGGTCTCGATTGCGGGCCGATGTCGGGCTTTGATAATGCCAAGCTTGATGAGGCTTTCTTTGCCGGAAGCTCTGTTCGCTCCAACTTTTTGATCAATCTTGGCTATGGTGACGCTAGCAAGCTGCATCCGCGCAATCCGCGCCTGAGCTTTGCACAAGCCTGCCGTATCGAATAAGCCGGAACGCCGCCTGCGCCATGAGCGACAACAGCAAGAAGCAAGCCTGGGATATCTGGAAGGAAATCGACGAGCTGCGCCAGCGCTACAAAGAGCTGGCGCCCATGTTCGCGCGCATCGGCATTGCGCCGGATTTCGTCCAGTCTGCCAACAGCTTGCGGCTTGAGTTGCAGCGGCGTCCGCCTACTGCGCCGCTGGTAACCGGCGAGCGCGATAAGGATGCCCAGGCGCAGGAGGAGTACAAGAAGGCTTTCTCTCTGCACTACGAAGAATTGTTCTTCAAGGTGCAGAGTTTTCTGCGCCTGCCTTGGCCGCCGGAAACCGAATTCCTGGTGCCGCCCTTGCTGGAGGAGCTGGAGAATCTGCAGCGTTTTCTGGCCAAGAATCCCTTGATCCCGCCGCCGCTGGAGCGGCTTGATCAGCTGATCGATCAGTATGCGCATCTGGATCAGATGGATGACAGGCTCGACCGCGAGGCCATTGCGGCCCGCAAGGCGCAGCTGGTCGATGTGCTGGGTTTTCCGCTGATTGTGCGTCGTCAGCTTGCCCATCCTGAGTGGGAGCTATTGCCGCATCTGGCCAGTGACGATTATCAGCAGCTGCTCAATGCGCGCATCCAGGCCTACCGCGATTCGGATTGGTTGCAGTCGCGCTTGTTTGACAAGTGGTATGTGGCGCTGGAGTTTGATGCCATTTGGGCACGGCTCAAACGTGATGCCAATGACCGCGAGCGAATCATCAGTCAGCTCAAGCTCAACTGGCCCAAGCTCGGTAACTGGGCGCCCGATTTCCCTCATGCCGATCTGGTCTGGTATCTATTGCTGGTGCTGATTTGCGTGGTGGCACTCATCGCCGAATGGTGGTGGTGGGCTGGCGGCATGCTGATCTGGTTGCAGCTATCGGTGATCATCGAAAAACATCATGCCCAGCTGGTGATCAAGCGTAGGCAGGCGCTATTGCTGGAATGCGGCCGATTCAAGCGGATTCGTGATCAGATTTCCTCGGGAAAATTCGATGCCAGCCAGGTGCTGCGCCAGCTCAAGCAATTCAATTTCCGCCACTATGTGTCGGAGCAAGGCTTGATGCTGCTGCAGGCGATGTCGATGCATCGCTGAGCCTGCTGCCATCAGGTGGCAGGCAGGGGTTCGCCGTCGCGAAATACCAGCAGCTCGCCCGGCTGCATCGCATACCAGGCTTCGTTATCGGTGAGGGGCAGCGTGGCGATCACCGCAACGCGATCGGTGCTGGTAGTGACCGAGCTGAAATCCACGCTGATATCGTTATCGACCAGATGCGCATTGCCAAACGGCGCCTTGCGCACCACATAGTGCAGATTGGTCGAGCAATGGGCGAACAGGGTTTCGCCATTGGATAGCAGGAAATTGAAGCTCCCGTATTGGCTAAGCTCGGCGACCAGTGTTTTCAGGGCGGTGGTTAGCGTCTGGGTAGGCGGCTCGGCAGTAAATTGCGAAGCGAGCGCCTCGAGCAGCCAGCAAAACGCCTGCTCGCTATCGGTGCTGCCTACGGGTTGAAAGCGGCTGCCGGCAAAGGGCGGCAAGGTTTTCAGGTCGCCGTTGTGGGCAAACAGCCAGTATTTCCCCCACAGCTCGCGCAGGAATGGATGGGTATTGGCGAGGCTGATCTGGCCGATGGTGGCCTTGCGGATATGGGCAATCACGTTGGTCGAGCGGATCGGATAGTTGCGCACCAGCTCGGCTACGGGTGATTTGCAAGACGACTGCCAGTCCAGAAACAGACGGCAACCCGGACCTTCAAAAAAGCCGATGCCCCAGCCATCGGAGTGGTGATCGGTTTCGCCACCACGACGGCGGAATCCTTCAAACGAAAAGCAGATATCGGTGGGTATGTTGCAATTCATTCCCAGTAGCTGGCACATGGGCTTCTTTCTTCGGCAAAGATCAGGCGGCGATGCTTATCGGCCAAAAGGCATTTTACTTGAGGTATGGCGAAGGTATATTTGTACTTGGACAGGGAATTGATGATCGATGCCTGTGCGGCATAAGGACTCTCAATGAACCTCTTATCTTTGCTCGGTGGCCAGGGCCAGGCTGCCAAGAAACCAGAAACACTATCACTGCCGCGTGTGTCCGGCGGCAATGGTGCACTTCGCTCCAGCGTTGCGCCGGCCTCTGTATCCAGTAGCACTTCAAGTAATTCCAGCGCGGTCAAGTTGTCTGATTATGGTCGTTTGCAATCGGGCCTTGCAGATTTTCGCGCAGCGACGGCCCGCGTTGACCAGCCGAACAAGGTTGCTATCGCCCGCGCCAAGTCCAGTGATGAAAAAGTGGCAACAGCCAGTTCGCAAGGCGATGCATCGGCCGTTGCCGCTGCATTGCAGGTTGTCCAGCTCGCCCAAGGGCAGCAGGTGCAAAGCCAGGCATTCAGCGTGGATGATCCCACACCATTGGGAACCGGTTCGTTGACCGTGCAATTCGGCAATTACAACGCCACCAGCAATACCTTTACCGCAGGCGGCACCAATGCGGTGATCAATATCGGCGTGTTCGATTATGGTGTTGGCGGCGTGGCCAATGCGATCAATCGCGCCAATATCGGCTTGAGCGCTAGCGTGCAGCAAGATGGCAGCCAGCTGCGCCTGCAGATTGCCAGCAGCCAGACCGGGGCCAATCAGGCCTTCAGCATCACGGTGAATGATCGCGATAGCAGCAATACCGACAGTGCTGAAGGGCTGTCGCGCTTGGCGTTTGATCCAACTGCCGCGCCGGGCGCAGGCCGTAATCTGAACCTTGTTCAGACAGCTCAGGACGCACAGCTGCAGATCGATGGTCGCCCGTTTTCCAGTGCCGGCAATGAAATCGGCAATGCGGTCGGCGGCGTCAAGCTAAGTTTGGCGGCTTCCGGCACGACGCAAATCAGCTTGTCGCGCGATGCCGGCGATGCGTTGAAGAGCGCGCAAACGTTTGTCGCAGCGTATAACCAGTTCCAGAATCAATTGGGTCAGATCCAGCCGGATGGGCTGACCCGGCAAATCGCCGCATCGATCAGTGCGGCGGCGACCGAGGCCGAAAGCGGAACCGGGCTGGGGCGCCTCAGCTTGAATCAGCTTGGCGTCAGCACGGCGCGTGATGGCAAGCTGAATCTGGATGAGCAGAAATTTCGGCAAGCCTTTGCTGCCAATCCTGATGGCGTTGCCAATTTGCTGGCCACGGCAGCCAAGCGCGCCGAAACGGTGGCCGACAATGCCATCAATGGCCCGGTGCGTAGTGCAACCATTGCGCTGCAGTCAGCTACCAGCAATGGTGACAATCCGTTTTCTGCCCAAGCGGTGCAGCAACAGTCGCAGCTTAGACTGGGCAGTGCGCCGACCTTATTGTCCTACTCGCCGACAACGCGCAATCTCTATGGCTTGGCGCAGTATTTGTCGGTTTCCGGGCTTTGAGCGCCTTACAGACGCGGCGAAAGCAGCAAGCTTTCGCCGCTGCGCTGTTTACTCCCCCATGCCGGCTGCTGCAGTGCTGTAGCCATTGTCGACATGCATGATTTCGCCAGTAACGGCGGACGCTAAGTCAGACAGCAAGAACGCTGCGACATTGCCGACTTCGTCGATGCTGACATTGCGCTTGAGCGGCGCGCACTCTTCCACATGGTGCAGGATCTTCGAAAACCCCGAGATGCCGGCGGCCGCCAGTGTCTTGATCGGGCCGGCCGAAATGCCATTGACCCGTACACCTTGGGCGCCTATCGACATGGCCATATAGCGCACATTGGCTTCCAGACTGGCTTTGGCGAGGCCCATCACATTGTAATTGGGCACGGCGCGCTCGGCGCCAAGGTAGCTGAGGGTCAGCAAAGACGCATCCTTGCTCAGCTGTGGACGTAGCGCCTTGGCCAGTGCGGCAAAGCTGTAGCTGCTGATGTCATGGGCGATCTGGAATGCTTCGCGGCTGACCGAGTCGAGATAATCGCCGGACAAGGCCTCACGCGGGGCAAAGCCGATGGAATGGACCACGCCATCGATCTGCGTCCAAGCCTTGCCAAGCTCGGCGGCCATCGCGGCAATTTCCTCATCGGAGCTGACATCGCAGCGCAGGATGATGTTGCTGCCCAGCTCATTGGCCATTTCGACCACGCGATCCTTGAGCTTGTCGTTGACATAGGTGAATGCCAGCTCGGCGCCCTCGCGCTTGCAGGCCTTGGCGATGCCATAGGCAATCGAGCGATTGGATAAAAGTCCGGTAATCAGAATCTTCTTGTCGGCAAGAAAGCCCATTGATGTGTTTCCTTCACTTGAGGGAGGGCAAATTATAGCGAGATGGGCTGGGGCGGCCAGACAAACTCGTCAGTCAAACGCTTGCTTTACGCTCGAATGCTCAGGTTTGCGTCAGGTCAAAACCCGCAGGGGTGAATTGCACTAGCCTGCATGCTTTTGGATTTTCCGAGCGCCATGGCTATCTCACTTTACGACGACGGTATGCACCGCTGCCTGATGTTCAACGACCTGGTCGATGACGATAGCGACCATGCAGTGCAAGCCAACCAGTTCCTGATCGTATCCGGCAAGGAAGGCGCGCTGATCGACCCGGCCGGCAATATGACCTACAACGCGCTGATCATGGCGATGGCCCAGTATTTCCCGGCGCGCCAGCTCAAATACATCCTGGCCTCGCATGCCGATCCGGATATCGTTGCCTCGCTGAACAAATGGCTGATCAGCACCGAGTGCCAGCTGGTGGTATCGAAGCTGTGGGCGCGTTTCGTGCCGCATTTTTGCAGTGCCGGCAATGCCGAGGGTCGCATCATCGGCATGCCCGACCAAGGGGGCTGGATCAAGCTGGGCGACAACCGTGTAGCCGCCGTGCCGGCGCATTTTCTGCATGCCGAGGGCAATTTCCATTTCTATGATCCGCGCTCGCGCATCCTGTTTACCGGCGACGTCGGCGCCTCGATGGTTGAGCATGAAGCCATCGAGTCGCCCATCACCACCGAGGCGGAACTGTTGCAGCATATCGGCAGCATGGAGGGTTTTCATCGCCGCTATATGGTGTCGAACAAGGCCTGCCGCCTGTGGGTGGCGATGATCCGACCCATGGTGCAAAGCGGTGAAATCACCATGCTGGTACCACAGCATGGTCGCTACTTTGTCGGCAAGCGGGCCATGGAGTTGTTTCTCGAGTGGCTGGAGTCGCTCAGTTGCGGGATCGATCGCTTCGATCAGGGCCATTACCGCATGCCGCTGTAGTTCGCGAGCTGTAGCGTGAAGGTCGACACGCGGGGCATGGACGTGATGCGGGTTTCCGATGTGCTTTGGCCGTGGCTGCTTGCACGGGTCTACAATAACGGCCTTACTGTCTTGATCGGAACCCTGGCGTGGATCGTCTGCATCTGATGGCTGTATTTGTTGCAGTAGGTGAGGAAGAGAGTTTCGCTGGTGGCGCCCGTCGGCTGGGCATGTCGCCGCCGGCGGTAACGCGTGCCATCTCGGCGCTGGAGACGCGCCTCGGCGTCAAGCTGTTGCAGCGCACTACTCGCCATGTTCGGGTGACTGAAGCTGGTCAGCGCTATCTGGATGATGCGCGGCGCATCATCAACGAGTGCGACGAGGCGGATGAGGCGGCCGGTGGCATCAATGCGGCGCCGCGCGGTGTCTTGACCGTGACGGCGCCGGTCATGTTTGGCCGCTTGTATGTAACGCCAGGCATTGTCGACTATCTGCAGCGTTTTCCCGATGTGACCGTATCGGCGCTGTTTCTCGATCGGGTGGTCAATCTGGTTGAGGAAGGCATCGATGTGGCAGTGCGTATCGGTCCCTTGCCGGATTCCAGCATGCGCGCCATACCGGTCGGCAAGGTTCGCCGCGTGCTCTGCACCTCGCCCGCCTATCTGGCGCAGCACGGCATTCCGCAGACGCCGGCTGATCTGGCCAGGCACACCATCGTGGCGGCGGCCAGTGTCTCGCCTAGCGTAGAGTGGCGATTCGGGCCGCAGGATAGCCCAAGCACGGTGAAGCTCAAGCCGCGCCTGACCGTCACCAGCAATGATGCCGCCATCGAAGCGGTACGCAATGACCTGGGGATTACCCGCCTGATGTCCTATCAGATTGCCAGTCATCTGGTGTCGGGTGAGTTGAAGACGGTGCTGGCGGATTTCGAAACCGACCCGATGCCGATTCATGTTTTGCACCGGGAAAGCAAATACGGCTCGGCCAAGGTCCGCAGCTTTATTGATCTGATGGTTGATCGACTCAGGGCGGATACGCATCTGAATTGAATGTTCGATTGCCAGCCTTTGGTAGCGATCCTTGATCGCAAGGCTGCAGGCGATCACCGTTCCGCTCGATGCGACCTGTGTGGGTTGTCCCGGCCGCAGATGCAGAATGAGCTTGGCAAGCTGTGCGACTGACAAAACAAATGGCCCGCAGTTTTGCGGGCCATTTGTCTTGTCGCTGAGTCGGGGTCAGATGGGTTCAACCGCTGCGGCATTGCTGGTCAGATTGTCCACAAGGCCGGGTGGGAAGCGATAGTCGCCTTCCAGTGTGCAATTGTTCCGGCTGACCTTGCCATTGAACTGTCCGGTCTTGTCATCGTAGGTGCCCTTGCGTGTTACCGTGCATTGGCGTGCAACGCTGCCGCCAGCCTTGAAGGTCACCGTGGTATTGATGGTCTTGGTTTCATCCATATTGTAAGCCGTGCCGCCGGATGAAACGGGCGCCAGGCTTCCTTGCATGACGGCCGTGCCATCATGGGTATTGCCTTGACCATCAATGCAGGCGCTCAGCTTCACCGTGATATCCAAGGCGCCGGTCTTGGTGTCGAAGCCGCCGGTGACAGTGCGAGTACCGCCGCCAGGGCAGGATGAGCCCAGCTTGGGTAGTGGGTTCTTGCTATAGGTTTCGCTCGGCATCGAGCAATTCAGGCTGCTTGTGCTGGTGCTGCCGGAGGAGGGCACGCCCTGCGCATCAACAGTGACCGGTGCTACGCAAACCACTTTGACTTCTTTATCGGTGTTGGCGGGTGCGGCGGTGCAGGTGCTTGGATCCAGCGTCTTTTTTTCCGAGAAGGCAGTGACCGGGCACAACAGCTTGCCTGTGGGGGTGGAGACCAATACCTTGGTCGATTCGGTATCGATATCGCCACCCGTTCCGCCAGTTCCACCCGTTCCACCAGTTCCACCAGTTCCACCAGTTCCACCCGTTCCACCGGTTCCACCGGTTCCACCTGTCGGGAAGGCAGGCACTTTCACGCCAGAGGCGGTGATCTGTGCAACCACATTGGCTGGCAAGGCCTGGCATTTGCTCAGATCTTTGCCGTTCACCTGGCTGCCTGGTACACAGCCATAGTATTTGCCGTCAGCATCGACAAACAGCTGCAATTTGGGCGGTTGCGTGCCTCCAGGGGAGGAGCCTTCGGCGAATGCGGATCCATTCAACAGGCCGGCACAGGCAATGCCGATAAGGAAAGATGCTTGCTTGATCATGATGGCCTCCGGGGAGTGAGGAGAAGTGTCGGGCTGGGTGGGTTGTGTTGCAGGCCGTTTGCGCAAAGTGTGCATGCATGTGGGGCCGGCAGTGCAGAGTAGTCCTGTCGGGCATCGACGGCTATTCGCTACCGACCTGCGGTCGCGCTTGACTGACTTGCGTGAAAATCAGGTAACTTCGGTGAAATGTTGGTAACAATTGCTTACTGTTTACATATTTCGACGGATTTTCAGCAATAACAGTGCCCGAAATCGCCGGGTGGCAATACTGCCTATTTGCCCTTGCTGCGATCGATATTTGCCAAGGTGGCAACCGCTTGGCGTATTTCTTCGGCCGATAGGGCGGCAAAGCCCAGCAGCCAGCCATCTTTCGCTTCTTGCCCCCCATACAATCCTCGCAAACCGGGTGTGACCAGGCCCAGTGCACTGGCTTGCTGACTTAAGGGGGCCTCAAGTCCATCGGGCAACAGGGTCAGCAGCTGCAAGCCGCCGGGGCTGGGCAGCGGGGTGAGTAGGGGCTTCAGTTTGCGGTTGATTTCATCGAGCAAGAGGTCGCGGCGGCTACGGTACAGCTTGCGCTGGTAGCGCAAATGGGCAGCAAAGTGACCTTGCTCGATAAAGTCGGCGCAGACCGCTTGCAGCAGCTGGCTGCTGTGACCGTCGTAAACGGTGCGTGCGGTGGTTGCGGCATCGATCAAGGCAGGCGGTAGCACGACATAGGCGAGGCGCAATGAGGGGAACAGTGCCTTCGAGAAGGTGCCGAGGTAGATTACCTGCCCGCTGTCATCAAGCCCTTGCAGGGAAGATACTGGTCGGCCGTCATAATGAAACTCGCTGTCGTAGTCGTCCTCGATAATCCAGCTGCCGTGTTGCCGGGCTAGTTGCAGCAGGGCGAGGCGGCGCGGCAGGCTTAGCGTGCTGCCGGTTGGATATTGATGCGAAGGGGTCAGGTAAATCAGCCGCGGCGGAGGCAAGGTGGCATGCGGGCAGAGGCCGTCCTGATCGACCGCTACCGGCAGCAGTCGCGCGCCGGCGGCGTCAAAAGCGGTGCGTGCGCCGCGGTAGCCCGGCTCTTCCAGCCAGACGGTGTCACCGGCATCGAGCAACAGGCTGCCCAGCAAATGCAGCGCCTGCTGCGAGCTGGTCAATACCAGTACTTGCTCCGCAGACGCCTTTACACCGCGTGCTTGCTGCAGATAGCTGGCGATGGCTTCGCGCAGCGGCAAATAGCCTTGCGGATCGCCATAGCCTAGCAGCGCTGTTTGATTGCGGCGCAGCTGCTGGTTCAGCAATCTGCGCCAGATTTCATGCGGAAATACGCGCAAATCGGGGCTGCCGGCGGCAAACGCTGTCGGCAGCCGCGGGTCGCGGCAGCCACCGCCGTCAACCAGGCGTTGGCCGCGGGCTGATAGTCTGGCGCTGGAAGGCTGGGCATGCGCGGGTTTGGTGCTGCTGCCGGCAAATTGCTGGGCGACAAAGCTGCCTTTGCCGACATGGCGATGGATATAGCCCTCCGCCTCCAACTGCGCATAAGCCGCTTCCACGGTAATGCGCGATACGCCCAGATCGCTTGCCAGGGTGCGGCTTGCCGGTAGCCGCATTCCATAGGCGAGCGCATGGCTGCGGATTGCCTGGCGCAAGGCCTGGCACAGCTGTTCGCGGATAGGCCGACCAGTGTGCTGCGCCTGCTCAAACAGATTCAGCCACAGCTTGGCGCCGGGATTGGCATGGATTGGTCTTGTCATGTATTGAAAATTGGCATTATTGATGAAGCCAATTGCACTCTACACTGTTTCTGTCCATCCACTCTCCAAGGAAACATCATGAGCGATATCCGGTCATTGGTTCTCGGCACACCTGCTCCGGCGCCTGCCGACAGCGCGGCCTTTATGCTGGCAAAACTGGCTTACCACACCGATGCCTGGGATGTGGCGGAAGACCTCAAGCGTCGCGTGAGCGAAATCGTCGTGATCGATACCCGCTCCGAAGCGCTGTACCAGGCCGGGCATATTCCTGGCGCCATCAGCTTTCCGCACCGTCTGATGACCGCAGAAAGCACGGCACGGCTCGACCGCAGCAAAACCTATATCACCTACTGCGACGGGATTGGCTGCAATGGCTCGACCCGTGGTGCGTACAAGCTGGCCGCACTGGGCTTCAAGGTGAAGGAAATGCTCGGTGGTGTGGATTTCTGGCTGCGCGATGGCCACCCCTTGGCCGCTGGCATGGAGCCGGGCCAGCTGGATGCGGATGCGAATGCCATCGACTGTGCGTGTGGCGAATGAGTACGAGTACGCTGTCGGTCCGGCTGGCCGGGCCGGACGACGCCCTAGCCCTGGTGCCGCTGTGCGCGGCTCATGCCCACTACGAGCAGATCGACTATCGACCCGCAGGCCACGCACAGCGCCTGGCAGACGCCATTGCGGCGCAGCGGGTGTGGATCTGGGTGGCGGAAGACGAGAGGGAGTTTCGCGGCTATGCCGCCGCCAGCCGCGAGTTTTCTACCCTAACCGCCACCAGCTATCTGCATCTGGATTGCCTGTATGTCGATGCCGACCATCGCGGCCAGCAGCTTGGCGCCCGTTTGCTGGCGGCGGTCAAATCCAAGGCGAAGGATCTGGCATGTACGCAACTGCAATGCCAGACGCCCGACTGGAATAGCCGGGCTCTCCGCTTCTATGAGCGCGAGGGGGCCACTCGCTTGGTCAAGTCGCGGCTGTATTGGGCGCTGGATGACTCAGAAGTCTGAGCATCTGACCAGTGCCGGCAATGCGCTGTTTCACCGGCGGCTGGTGCTGGTAAGGCGTCATAGTTGGCGGCAGACTCGGTGTTTTGCCCTTACTGGGAATCATCCATGCAGACCCTGAGTTTTTCCCTGGTCGATGTATTTGCCTGCCAGATCCTGTCTGGCAATAGCCTGAGTATTTTTGAGCATGATGCGCCCTTGTCGGTTGATTTGATGCAGCGGCTGACCCGGGAAATGCGCCAGTTCGAGAGCATTTTTGTGCAGCGGCTTGGCGACGCGCGGCTGGCTGCGCGCATCTTTACCATGGAGGAGGAGCTGCCCTTCGCCGGGCATCCGGTGATTGGTGCTGCCGCATACTGGCATGCACGCCATGCGCCTGATGCGCAGCAGCTATCGATTTCCATGCAGCTGGGCGAGCGCAGCGCCGATATTGTCAGCCGCCGCGACGGCGACAGCTTTTTTGCCGAGATGGACCAGGGCCGGGCCGAATTCGGTGCGCCGCTCAGCGAAGCCGAGTCGGCAATGTACTTGTCCTGCTTCGGCCTCGATGCGGCCGATCGGGAAGCGACACTACCGTTGCAGGTAGTGTCTACCGGCTTGCCCTATCTGATCCTGCCGATCCGCTCCGGTCTGGCGCGAGCGCGCATCGAGGTGGCCGATCTGGAAGCGCGCCTGGCAGCGATCGGCGCGAAATTTGCCTTTGTGCTCGATGTCGCCGCGCGGGAGGGGCGGACCTGGGACAACGATGGCCGGGTGGAGGATATCGCCACCGGCAGCGCGGCAGGGCCGGCTGCTGCCTACCTGTACGCGCATGGCTGCCTGGACGGCGAGGCCGTCACCTTGCACCAGGGCCGGTTTCTCGGGCGGCCGAGCGAGCTCCATGCGCGCATCTTGCGCCAAGGCGAGGCGCGTCACGTAATGGTAGGCGGGCAGGTGTGGATGGTAGGCGAGGGCCAGCTGCGCATTCCGGCCTGACGCTGAACCGACCACCCTTGGCTGCGCCTGAGCTGCCGCTGTATAAAGGAATCAGTCACCGGCACTGGCCATCACGCAACACAGCGGCTTGTGTGCCATGCGCGGCTCGCTGGCTTGGCTTTGTCCGGCTTTGCGGCAAGCCTGCCGACAACACCTACTGCGGGAAGGCTGCGGGAACCGGGTGATTGCATTGCCCTTCGGTCCAGACGGGGAGCTCATCATGAAGCTGTTTGCGCCGCACGACGAAGTGGCTGCCCTGCGTGCCAAGGTGGACAGCGGCTGTGATGATGCCCTGCCGGCGGTCACGCTGGTCTGGTATCTGCGGCAGGGCGCGCAGGCCGAGGTCAGTCAGTACAGCGTCCGCGCGCGGGAACTGATCCGCACTCTGCCGGCAACCGCTCAAGCGCCGCTCACCGCACGTTTGCGCCTGGTAAAGGCCGAGGCACGCTGGCTGGAAGGCGAGCTGGCTGCCGCGCAGGTACTGGCCGAGCAGGCGGCAGAGGCTTTTTCGGCTGCCGACGATCAGTTGGGCGTGGGCGACGCTTGCTGGATCATGGCCAGCATTGCCCATGATCGCGGCGATCCGCCAGCCTGCCACGACTGTCTTGATCGCGCTGGCGCTGCCTATCGGCAGGCTGGGGATGTCGCGCGGCAGACGGCACTGTCGGCACGCCAGCTGTGGTTCCTGGTGTTTTCCGACCCGCTTGCCTGCCGCGTCGCGCTGGCCGAGCAATTCGGACGCGGTGGCCATCCCGAGCCGGTCACCGCCTTGTGGCTGGATGCGGTGCGCGCCGTGGTGGCCGAGTTTGTCGGCGATCTGGGTGAGGCGGCGGGCTATTTCATCCGCGCCTATGAGGGCGCGATGCTGACCGGACAGACCGGCGTAGCCATCCAGATGGCCACCAATGCCGGCGATAAATTCATCAGCCTCAATGACTTTGCAGCTGCCCTGCATTGGGACGAATGCGGTCTGGCGCTGGCTCGCCCGACCGACTGGCCGATTTCGCTCGGCCGGGGCCTGATGCAGACCGGCAATGCGCTGCATGCGCTGGGCCGGCTCGATGAAGCGCACAGCATACTCAGTGAAGCCATTGCCGTGCTGTCGCCATTCGGTTCTGCGCGCACCTACGCCATCGCCTTGGGTTATCTGGGTGAGCTGGCGCTGACCCTGGCCGACTACAAGGCCGCGCTGAACTGGTTCCAGCAGGATGAGGACTGCGTGGTTCTTCTGGAACAGCCCGATATGCTGGTCGGCGCCTGGCATGGGCAGGCCAGGGCGCTGGCCGGGCTCGGGCGGCTGGCCGAAGCAAAATCCAAGGCCGAGGCTGCCTGGCAGCTGGCACGCGACCAGGCCAATGCCGAAGGGCAGCTGATGGCCTTGCGGGTACTGGCCGCCTTGCACCGTCGCCCCAAGCCGGAGCAGACAAACGATCAGCCAGCTGACAATGCATGCCTGTACTACCTCGAGCAGGCGTTGCAAGTGGCAGGCGCAATGAGCGGCCATGCCAAGCTGGCCTTGCTGTACGAGGAGCTGGCTGCCGAATACGCACAGGTGGGTGACTATCGCCGCGCCTACGAGTTTGCCGTGACCGCCAGCCACACCCGCCTGCAGCAGCACAGCAAGGAAGCGCAGCAGCGCATGCTGGTCGGGCAGATCCAGCTTCATGGCGAGGCAAGCCACGCCTGGTAAGGCACACTGCGAGTGCCAGCGATGGCAGTGCAATATTGCCTATAACGCCTTGGTCGAGGTCTTCAGCACAGCGGGCGGGCAGATGATGGATCATGGCGATTTAGCTGCAGGCAATGGCGAAGCAATCGATCTGCGCGAGCTGCTCGATGCAATACCGGCTGCGGTATTCGTCAAGGACAGCCAAAGCCGCATCGTGCTGATGAATCGTGCCTGCGAAGCGCAATGGGGCATGACCTTAGCCCAGTTGCGCGGCACCGATGCCAGCCAGTATTTTCCGCGCCACCAGATGGACAGCTTTCTGGAGCGCGATCGCGCCGTGTTTGCCAGCGGCCAGCAGATCGAATTCGAGGAAGAATTCTGGAATGCCAAGCTGCAACAGAATCGGCGCGGACACACCATCAAGCGGCCGCTATTCGACGCGCACGGGCAGCCGCTCTATCTGATCGGCGTAACGGTCGATATCACCGACAAGCAGCAGGCGGCGGCACGCCTGCGTGCCAGCGAGGAAAAACTGCAAGCCTTGTTCCGCCTGGCGCCGATGGGGATCGCGCTATGCGACTTCTCCGGGCACTTCCTGCAATTCAATGAGGCATTCGAGCGTATCTGCGGCTATGGCGGCGATGAATTGATGGCGCTGGATTATTGGCGCCTCACCCCGCCCGAGTATGCCGAGGCGGAGGCGGGCCAGCTCGCCAAGCTGCAGGCCTACGGCCATTACGGGCCGTATGAGAAGGAATACATCCAGAAGGGGGGCGGGCGTATTCCGCTGCAGCTTAGCGGCGTGATGATCGAAGACCACGACGGCCGGCCCTTGATCTGGTCCATTGTCGAGGACATTACCGAGCGCCGGCGCAAGGATCAGGAGCTTGCAGCCCATCGCGAGCATCTTGAAGAACTGGTGGCCGAACGCACCAAGGAATTGCTGGCAGCAAAGGCGGCTGCCGAATCGGCAACCCGGGCCAAGAGCGCGTTTCTGGCCACCATGAGCCATGAAATCCGCACGCCATTGACGGCGGTGATCGGCTTTACCTATATGTTGCAACAAATATTGCGTGAGCCGGCGCATCAGGCCCTGCTCGCCAAGATCGATACCTCGGCGCAGAGCCTGTTGGGCATCCTTAACGATATTCTGGATTTTTCCAAGCTGGAAGCCGGCAAGATCGAAGTGGTGGAAGAAGATGTGGCGCTGGCATCCCTGCTGGCGCATATCAGCGATCTGACCAGCGCCAGGCTGGGCGACAAGCCGGTCGCAGTGCACATCGATATTGCAGCGGGCTGCCCGAGCCTGATCCGGGCAGATCGTTTGCGGCTCGGACAAATTCTTGGCAACTTCGCCAACAATGCGGCCAAATTCACCGAGGCCGGGCAGATCAGCTTGAAGGCGCGCTTCCAGCCTGATGGCGCCATCATGCGCTTCGAGGTATGCGATAGCGGTATCGGCCTGAGCGAGGCGCAGTGCGCGCTGCTGTTCGAGCCCTTTGTGCAGGCAGATTCCTCGATCACGCGCCGCTACGGAGGCACCGGCCTCGGCCTTGCCGTGTGCCG
>NZ_JAYRLZ010000317.1:0-4546 GCF_041904975.1 Chitinimonas sp.
CAAAGCACCTTGGGCTGATGCAAATGGTTAGAACGTCAAATGCCCTGATAAATAGGCGACGGTTCGCACATAGTTGGCAAGTCGTCAGCTAAGCCGCCTACAGCGTCAGCCCATACACCGCGCCGCGCGGCATGATTTCGTTGAAGCCAAGCTTTTGGTGCAGACGCATCGAGGCGGCATTGCTGCTGGCAACCCGAGCCCGCAGCATGCCGACGCCGCGAGCCGCCAATGCGCTGCTTGCATGGGCATACAGCGCATTGGCCACGCCGCGGCCGCGCCAGTCGGCCGCGACGCCCAAGGCGGCCGTGCCATCGGCTTCAAAATCGGCAAAGGCCACATAGCGGCCAGTTGCATCGGCCAGGATGCGGCTCACTTCCCAACTGGCACCGGCACAGTCGTGCTTGAGGTGTTCGGCATCGCCAACGACGGCATTGGGCACCTCGCGGAAGGTTTCTGCATACAGCTGCTGAAAGCGCGGCCAGTCGATATCCGCTTCATCGATCGGGTGTAGTCCCAGCGCGGCAAAGTCCACCGGCGCGGCAACGGCAGTCGGCAGGCCGAAGTGCAGCCATTCCATGTCGTAGTGAAAGCCGGCTCGCTGCAATGCTTGTGCTTTGGCGCCTTCGCCAGCCCAGACACTGACGCGTAATTGCCGCGCTCCGGCGCTGCTCGCTTCGGCGATCAGACGGGCAATCAGAAGGTCAGCCACGTCGCCATCGCTGGCGACCAAGGGGGCGCCGAAGCAGGGACCGCCGCTGGCGATTCCCAGTGTGACCCAGGCCACACAGCCCACCGCCATACCATTGCGCCAGGCAATGGCGACCTGCTGACCACCGGCGCGTCCATGGTCGACCAGGTCGCAGGCCAAATCGGGGGCGGTGCCGGAGGGCCAGCTCGGGTTGTAGATGGCCTGCAGCGCGGGTACGGCGCTGGCATCAAACGCTTGCAGCGTTACGGCATTGCCGTGGGCACTCATGCTGCAGCCCTCCGCAAGGCCTCGACCAGCAGCGGCGCTACCTCGGCCGGCACCGGCTGTTCATTTCGTCGATAGATGCGGCAATCGAGGGTGCGATCCAGCAATTTGTAATTCACCAGCTCGCGGCGCAGCAGCACATGGTCGCCGAACGATTCACCCTGTTTGATGAATTCGTTGACCTCGCGCTCGCTCATATCGCGGCCAGCCGGAATGCGTGCCCATACCGTCCACAGGCAGGGTAGCTGTTCCTTGTGCTTGCTGGGCCAGCGCAACATGCGGCCGGCCGCGTCGAAGTGGCGCAGCAGATGCTTGTTTACCGGGTCGATGGCGGCTGCGGCGGGCGCAGCTTCCGGCGCGATGGCCGCCACCGGATGGCTGGCCTCGCTGACGGCGCGAAAATGCTGGAAGTTCTGATGGCCGATGGCCCGCGCCAGCATATTGAGCATTTCTACATGGCTGGGCGGCGCAGGCTGCTCGGCCCATTGCTTGAGCAGGGAGCGCGACAGGGCGGAAATATCAGGGGCGTGAAACGGAAATACCGGACGAGACATGGTCGATTCCTTGTCATCGTGCCTACTCGATGAGTACGCCACTGGTCGCCGTTATGGCTTGGCACAAAGGTTTCGAGCCAAGCAGGGTGCCCGATTGAACGTGCACCAACTGAGAATTGCCAAGCAGGTTTAGCGTGGTTCAGGAGAACCGGCGACGCCTAGGTGAACTGCGGACCGGCGCGCAGCATAGCGCTACTTGCCGGCGCTGTTCAAGCACCTTTCATCACGCCGCCTGCCTGCTACCGGGGGCGGCAGGCAGTGGCAGCACAGGGCTTTGTCGTCTTGTCGAGAGTGTATATGTCCGGATCACTCAGGCGCCGGCCGCCGCTTCCACGTCCTCTATCGTCTTGGCGATCGGTTTGCCCAGTACCCGGGCGCCGTCGGCGGTGACCAGTACGTCGTCTTCGATGCGGATGCCGCCAAAGTCGCGGTATTGCTGGAATACGGCATAGTCGATCAGATCGGCATGGCGGTTTTCCGCCTGCCAGCGGTCGATCAGTGCCGGGATGAAATAGGCGCCCGGTTCCACCGTCACCACCCAACCCTCGCGCAGGGGGCGGCCCAGGCGCAGTGAGCGGCGGCCGAAGTCGCTGCTGCGGCTGATGCCTTCGCCATAGCCGACCCGATCCTCGCCCAGGCCTTCCATATCATGCACGTCGAGGCCGATATGGTGACCGAGGCCATGTGGGAACAGCAGCGCATAGGCGCCGCTATCCACCACCTCGGCGCTGTCGCCCTTGAACAGGCCGGTGTCGGCGAGGCCAGCCACCAGGGTCTGTGCCGCCAGATCATGCACTTCGCGGTAAGGCACGCCTGGGCGCATGGCATTGATGGCGGCCAGCTGGGCGTCGAGCACCGCCTGGTACACCGTCTTTTGCTTGTCGCTGAATTTGCCGCCGACCGGAATGGTGCGGGTGATATCGCTGGCGTAATGCAGCGGGCTCTCCGCGCCGCTGTCGTTCACCACCAGGTCGCCGGCTTTCAGGGTGTAGCCATGGCCATGGTTGTGCAGGATATGGCCATCGCGGCTGAAGATGATCGGATAGGCCAGCGCTCGTCCCTGGCTGGCGGCAAGGCCCTGCATCAGCCCGACGATTTCTTGCTCCTTCACGCCGGGTTTGGCCGAGCGCATGGCCAAGAGATGCATGCGCTGCGCGACTTCCAGCGCGTTTTCCATCTGGGCGATTTCCTCTGCCGACTTGACCGAGCGCAGTTCGATTACCGCATTAGCCAGGGCTTCGGATGCGCCGGCATCGATGGCGGCAAGGGGCTGCCCCAGCAAGGCACTCAACAGCTGGCGCTGCTCGGCGCGATAGGGCGGCAGGTAGTGGATGCTGCGGCCGGCTGCGCGGGCGCTGGCCAGATGGTCGGCGAGCTTGCTGAAGGCTGCGGTATGCTGCACCGCAACGGCCTCGGCCTGCTCGGCCAGACTGGCCAAAGGGCCGGTCCAGACGATGCTGTCGATATCGCCATCGTCGCCGAACAGCGTGACGCGGTCGGCGTCGATATCGATGGTGGCGGCAAGGCCGGGCAGATCCAGCCCGAAGAAATACAGAAAGCTCGAATCCTGGCGGAAGGGGTAGATATTGTCCGCATAGTTCATCGGACTGTCGGCATTGCCAGGCAACAGGATCAGGCCGCTGCCCAGTTGGCGGGCGAGGGCGGCGCGGCGGGCGGCGTAGGTGTCGGGGCTGAACATGGGCGGCATACCTTGTGGCTGAGCAGAAGTGGCCGCGATGATACCGTGACTGGCGGCGAGTCCAGCAGGGATTCGCCGCATGAATGGCTGATGATTTCATCGTTTTGTCGGGCATCGGTATTACAATCGGCGCTTTTCTGCACTGCACCATAAGGACCCAGCCATGCCCGTCAATCTCTCCGCCCCCGACCCCGCCGCTCTCTACCCGGTTCCCGGTGTGACCCTGGGGATCGCCAGTGCCGGTATCAAAAAAGTGGGGCGTAAGGATGTGTTGGTGATGGCCTTGGCCGAAGGGGCCCGGGTGGCGGGTGTGTTTACCAAGAACCGTTTTTGCGCCGCGCCGGTGCAGCTGTGCCGCGAGCATTTGGCCACCGCCACGCCGCGTGCGCTGGTGGTGAATACCGGCAATGCCAATGCCGGCACCGGCCTTGATGGCCGCGAGCGCGCCTTGCAGGTTTGCGATGCCCTGGCTGGCGCCATGGGCGCCAAGCGCGAGCAGATTCTGCCTTTTTCTACCGGGGTGATTCTGGAGCCGCTACCGTTCGAGAAGATTGTCGCTGCCTTGCCGCAGGCGCTGGCGAATCTGGCACCGGCCAACTGGGCCGAGGCAGCAGAAGCGATCATGACTACTGATGTGGTGGCCAAGGCGGCCAGCCGTCAGGTACAGGTCGGCGGGCACACCGTCACGGTGACCGGCATCGCCAAGGGCGCCGGCATGATCCATCCGAATATGGCCACCATGCTCGGTTTTGTCGCCACTGATGCCAGGATTGCGCAGCCCTTGCTGCAGGCTCTGGTCAAGCATGCCGCCGATCGCTCGTTCAACTGCATCACCATCGATGGCGATACTTCGACCAATGACAGCTTTATGCTGATTGCCACCGGCCAGACCGGCGCTGAAATCGTCGATGCCGCCAGCGCCGAATTTGCTGCCTTGCGCGATGCCGTGACCGAGCTGGCGCAAACCTTGGCGCAAGCCATTGTGCGTGATGGCGAAGGCGCTACCAAATTCATGACCGTGCAGGTGGAGGGGGGGCGTGACGAGAGCGAATGCAAGGCAATCGGCTATGCGATCGGTCGCTCGCCGCTGGTGAAAACCGCCTTTTTTGCCTCCGACCCCAATCTGGGGCGCATCCTCGCCGCCATCGGCTATGCCGGTATCGATGATCTGGATGTGGACACGCTCGACCTCTACCTCGACGATGTACTGGTGGCCACCCGGGGCGGCCGCAACCCGGCCTATCAGGAGGCAGATGGTCAGCGGGTGATGAACAAGGCGGAAATCCTGATCCGGGTGGTGCTCAACCGTGGCCCGGTCAG